>JBJMLT010000391.1:0-9752 GCA_045805165.1 Flavisolibacter sp. | reverse complement strand
TGAACAGCGTGCTATCGTGATGGTATAACTGAATACTTTAAAAATAAAGCATAAATAATGCGTGAACAGTAATCAGTATCTAAAACGTATAAACTGAATGCTATAAAATAAAATTCACAGAGAAATCCGGCAAGATCATTACCTATTATATAGATCCTTCTAATTACTTCATAATACATTCGGTTACACTTTCGAAAGCAAATGGCCAGGAAAGTGAATCTACAACCGATTACAGCAACTATAAAAAGCTTCCTGAAGGAGTGTGGATGCCAATGAATATCGGGACTCCGGGCAACACATTAAAAGTTGTAAAAACGGAAGTCAATCCTGCAATAGATGATAATCAATTCAAAACCTCCACTAACTAATAATATTATTCTTTAAAAAAGAAATATGAGAAAAGAAATTCTATCGATATTTATTTTAACTCTATCGATCTCTGTTTTTTCACAAACTAAAATAAGCTCCTCCACTTTTGGTAAAATGGAAGCAAGATGGCTTGGACCGGGCACCATGAGCGGACGTATTTCTGCAATTGATGGAGTAGCTGAAGATGGTAAAACTATTTATGTTGGTACAGCAGGAGGCGGTATTTGGAAAACAACAAATGCCGGAGCTTCATTCAAATCTATTTTTGATAAATATTGCCAGTCCATAGGTGCTATAGCCATAGATCAAAAAAATCCTAAAACCATATATGCAGGAACCGGAGAAAGTAATATGCGGAATTCTGTTTCCATTGGGGACGGTATGTATAAAAGCACAGATGGTGGCGAAAACTGGGTAAAGATTGGATTGGACAGTACAGAGCATATATCGAAGATCATTATCGATCCTAAAAATAATAATACACTATATGTAGCAGCGCCTGGCCCTTTATGGAGCGATAGTAAACACCGGGGATTATATAAATCAACAGATGGTGGTATAAGCTGGAATAAGATCCTTTACATAAATGAAAAGGCAGGTTGTGCAGATATTGCTATTGATCCAACCAATTCTGATATAATTTATGCAAGTACCTGGGAGTTCAGAAGAATGCCATACTCTTTTAATTCAGGTGGAAATGGAAGCGGCATGTATAAAAGCCTGGATGGGGGAAAGACATGGAAAGAATTATCGAATGGGTTGCCTAAAAAGCCATTTGGCCGCATTGCCTTTGCATTGGCGCCAAGTGCTCCTTCCAATTTATTGGCGATAGTGGAATCGAATGAAACAGGACTATTTATTTCTTCTGATGGTGGTGAAACATGGAAGCAACAAAGCGCTACTTCAAATATAGTATCACGACCTTTTTATTTTAGCACAATTGCTATTGATCCAAAAGATCCGAAAAGAGTTTACCGTCCCGCTTATGTATTTTCTTATTCAAGTGATGGCGGCTATTCATTTGCAGATGCTACTAATGAAGGCGGGTGGTTACATAGCGACATGCATGCATTCTGGATCAACCCCAATAATACCAACCAGATGTATGTAGGAACAGACGGAGGGGTTTATTACAGTTTAGACAGAGGGGCTACCTGGGTATTTATTCAATGTTTACCTGTGGGCCAGTTCTATCATGTTGCTTTAGACAATGCTGATCCTTATAATTTATACGGAGGCTTACAAGACAATGGTAGCTGGACAGCTCCGTCATCTTCTCCGGGAGGAGTAACCAATGCGAACTGGAAAGCCATATATGGTGGAGATGGTTTCTGGGTTCAACCGGATCCAACCGATGCGGATTTTGCTTATGCAGAATCACAAGGTGGAGAAATCGGGAGGATCAATCTTAAAACTGGAAAAAGCATTAATATAAAACCGTTGGAAATAGGTAGTGATGAAAAGCTTCGGTGGAATTGGAATACGCCTGTGGTTACAGGTGTAAAGAATAAGAAAAACCTTTATATGGGGTCACAGTTCCTTTACAGATCTACCGATCAGGGAAGAAACTGGCAAAAAATTTCTCCTGACCTGACAACAAATGATAAAAAGAAACAACAGCAGGAGAATAGTGGCGGGCTAAGTGCTGATAATACTTCCGCTGAAAACCATTGTACCATATTTACCATTGCAGAATCTCCACTGGACGAGAATATAATATGGGCAGGAACGGATGATGGCAATCTTCAATATACTTTAGATGGAGGAAAGAAATGGATCAATGTGGCTAAAAATTATGCAATGGCTGGAATACCTGCGCAGACATGGGTGAGCAGCATTGAGCCAAGCTTATTTGATAAATCAATAGTGTATGCGACTTTCGATAACCATATGTATGGGGATCATAAAACCTATATTGCTAAGTCTGCTGATATGGGAAAAACATGGAAACTTTTCAGCAGCAGTGAATTCACAGGTTTTGCGCATAAGATAAAAGAAGATCTGAAGAACCGGCAGTTATTATTTGCAGGAACTGAAAGAGGATTGTTTGCAAGTGAAGATGGTGGCGATACCTGGTTTAGAATGAAAAATCACATACCAGATTATGTAATGGTTAGAGACATTAAAATACATCCGCAAACGAATGATCTTGTAATTGCAACACACGGGCGTGGAATTATGATAGTAGATGATATAACACCCATGCGCTCCCTTACTAAAAACATTATTGACCAGGATGTATATTTATTTGATACCAAACCTATTATTCTTACAACAGGAAAATTTGGAGGCGGCGGATTTCCGGGAACAGGAGGGTGGAGCGCACCCAATGCAGCTTCTATTCCCCCAATCCAATATTATTTGAAAGAGCGTGTGAGCATTGGTGATGTCTCCATAGATATTATCGGTCCTGATGGAAAGCTTATTAAAACTCTTCCTGGCACAATCAGAAAAGGAATCAATAAAATTACCTGGGACCTAAAGATGAAACCTCCTAAGGTTGCTGGCGGTGGCACTAAGATAGATTTCGGGGCATTTGTGGCGCCTATGGTAATGCCTGGAGAATATAGTGTAAAATTAAAAGTAGGAGATAAGGAATATTCTAAAAAGCTCACACTGATCCATGATCCGAAAAATAGGGAGTTTACATTAGCTGACAGACAGTTACAATATAAAACAGCTATGCAATTGTATCACTTGCATGAGAAGCTGGCAGCAACTGTGGATACCTTGAATGAAAAACAAAAATCTTTAAGAACAAATATCGCAATGGTAAAAGATTCTTCATCTCGTAGATTATTACAGGAATATAGCCGTAAGATTGAAGATCTCAGAAGCACTTTGCATGCAACTAAGCAAAAATCCATCTTCGCAGATGAAAAGAAATTAAGGGAAGATATTTCAGATGTATATGCTGCAGTAGTGGGTCAGGAAGCAAGACCTTCTAATTTACAGATTGAACGAACAACACAATTGGAGCAAAAGGTTAAAAAAGCAGAAGATACCAAAGAAGCATTGGTTAAAGAATATGATCCGAAGGTTATGGATGTATTAGCCAAAGAGAAATTGAAAGTATTTTGATTTTTTTAGTTTATTAGGTTTATTAAGATGGAGTTAAACTCATTTGACTCATTTAACTTAATAAACCTAATAAAAACTAATTAGTTAAATAGCGAGAGCATTATATAGTATCTCTACCGGATGTAATGCTTTTTTACCAGTTCCATCCTTTATCTGGTGGCGGCAACTTGTACCTGGAGCAGCAATGATGATCCCTTCTGATTGCTTTCTTACTTCTGGAAATAAAACCAGCTCACCAATTTGCATTGATATATCATAATGTTCTTTTTCATATCCGAAAGAACCGGCCATGCCGCAACAGCCGGAAGGTATGTTTTCAACTTTATAATTTTCTGGAATAGACAATGCTGTTATTGAAGCGGCTAATGATCCCCAGGCTTTTTGCTGACAATGTCCGTGAAGCTTTATAGTCCTGGCTTCTTTAGTAAATTGATCTTTTTTTATACTTCCTTTTTTGTATTCACGGGCGATGAATTCATCGATGATCAAAGCATTAGAGCCAAGTTTTCTTGCTAGGTCTAATTGAAGATCTGTTTCTGTAAGATCTGGGTACTCATCCCGAAAAGTTAATATGGCGGAAGGCTCTACAGCGACTAACGGAGTTTCATCAGTGATGAAATGACCCAGATTGTCAATGTTAGAAAGAGCGATTTTCTTTGCTTTTCTCAATAATCCTTTTGAAAGCCAGGTTCTGCCACTTTCCTCATGTTCAGGCATCTCAACAGTGTAACCTAATTTTTCTAAAAGGAGTATTGCTTTGATCCCAATTTCAGTATCGTTATAATTGGTGAATTCATCGCAAAAGAAATATACTTTCTTTAGCTGCTCGCGAACTTGTGCATCCTCTTGTTTTTTATGCTCCTGAAACCAATGCCTTAGGGTTGTTTTATATAACAAAGGCATTGACCGTGGAATAGCAAAGCCGGAAAACTGTTTAATTAATCTGCTTAAGCCTTTATTAGTCATTGCCCAATTGTATATGGAAGGAAAGATGGATCCCATTTTAGCTGAAGCAGTAAAATTTGCTATCAACCGGGAACGAAAGGGTACCCCATTGGCATCATAATATTGCTGTAGGAATTCTGCTTTCAGCTTAGCCATATCAACATTGGAAGGACATTCCGACTTACAGCCTTTACAGCTTAGGCAAAGATCCATTACATCTTTAATTTCTTCATGGTCGAACCTATTGATCTTTGTACTATTCGTAAGAAATTCCCTTAAAATATTGGCTCTTGCTCTTGTAGTATCTTTTTCATTTCTTGTTGCCATGTAAGATGGACACATAGTGCCACCTGATAAATGTGTTTTTCTGCAATCGCCAGAGCCGTTGCATTGCTCTGCATGCTGAAGGACATCCTGACCATAATACCTGAAAACTGTTTTGAAAGCGGGAGTTTTTTGTCCGGGTACATAACGCAGCATCTTATCCATAGGAGGAGCATCAACGATCTTATGCGGATTAAATATATTATTTGGATCCCATGTATATTTTATTTTTTTCAATAATTGATAATTTTTTTCTCCGATCATTTTAGGAATGAATTCGCCACGTAATCTTCCATCACCATGCTCTCCACTTAATGATCCTTTATATTTTTTAACAAGAACTGTAATTTCCTCTGCTATTGTTCTGAATAATTTATTTCCTTCAACTGTTTTAAGGTTAATAATAGGACGCAAGTGAATTTCCCCTGAGCCTGCATGTGCGTAGTGAACAGAATAAAGTCCATATTTTTTCAGAATATCATTGAATTCATTAATGAATTCCGGAAGGTCGTAGACATCTACAGCCGTATCCTCAATAACCGGAACGGCTTTTTCATCTCCGGGAAGATTACTAAGCAATCCTAATCCAGCTTTTCGTAATGTCCAGATCTTTTTTGTGTCTTCTCCAAAAAGCAATGGAAAATGATATCCTAATCCAGCAGCTTTCATATCTTCTTCTGCTTTCCTGGCTACTTCGGTAACTTCTTCTATAGAGCTTCCGGTATATTCTATAACAAGGATGGCTCCCGGATCACCAAGTACAAAAAACCTGTTTTGCATTTGCTCCAGGTTTTCTTTAGTGCATTCCAATATATAATGATCTATTAATTCAACAGCAGAAGGCTTGTATTTTAATGCAATAAGATTGGCACGTAAAGCTTCATTTACAGAATGGAAATGCACACAAAGAAGACCCGAATCTTTTGGAGGTAAGGGAACTACATTCAGTTTTATTTCAGTAATAAATGCGAGCGTACCTTCTGAACCTGCAATAAGGGTACAAAAATTAAAATCTGGTCCACCCTCGCTGAAAGGAGCTGCGTCCAGCAGCAGATCTACAGCATAACCGGTATTTCTTCTCTCCACAGATTTCTTAGGGAATTCCTTTCTTATCTCAACCTGGTTTTCGTAATTGCTTAGCAAACTTCTGACTTCTTTATATATCGAAGATTCAAGAGTATGACCTTCACATTTGGCATGGAATTCATCAATATTTATTGCTTTGAATTCTGCTTCTGAACCATCGCTTAGCAATGCTTTTACTTCCAGCAGGTGTTCCCTGGTACTTCTGTAAACAATAGAATTAGAGCCGCAGGAGTTATTCCCAACCATGCCACCCATCATGGCCCTATTAGCAGTAGATGTTTCAGGACCAAAAAAGAGTCCATAAGGTTTTAGGAATAAATTAAGTTCGTCCCTTACTACACCTGGCTGCACCTTAACCCATCCCTCTTCTTTATTAAGCTGAAGTATTTTATTGAAGCTCTTGGAAACATCTACCACAATTCCATTGCCTACTACCTGTCCAGCGAGGGAAGTACCAGCTGTTCTGGGTATAAGAGACGTTTTTTCTATGCGTGCAAATGAAATAAGTTTTTTAAGATCATCTATAGTTTTAGGTATGGCGACTGCCAGGGGCATTTCTCTGTATGCTGAAGCATCTGTAGCATACAGAATACGCATTTCTTTATCGTAAAACAATTCACCTTCCAGAGAATCTGCAAGATTTTTCAACTTTCCACTCATTATTAATTATAATAGCATTTGTTCTTAAAATGCAATTTTAAGGAGATATTATGGTAACTGAACAATGATTCCTTAATGGTATACTAAAATCTAAAGATTACCATTTATAATCAAGAAAATAGCTCAGTGGTGTAAAATGAAAGCTGTGAAATTTACTGCTAAATGCGAAATCATTGAATTATAAAGTAAATACTTCTATTTAAAAAGAGTTTTAGTTTAGTTTAGTCAAACTAAAACTGCTGATTATGAGATCTGCTTCATTTTTCCTGATAATTATTCTGGCTTTCATTTTTGTTTTATCCTGTACAAGTACTAAAAATGCCAAAACATCGGGAGTTCCACCTTATGTTCCTGAAAATAAAGAACTGTATGATACTATAGTACAAATGGATAGTATTTTATTCGATTCTTATAATAATTGTAAACTGAATGTTTTTGCATCTTTAGTATCTGAGGATATAGAATTCTTTCATGACAGGGGAGGACTAGACACTTCAAAGAATGATATTGTTCAGGCTATAAAAAATAATATCTGTGGTAAAGTTACAAGGGAGTTATTAAAGGGAAGTATTGAAGTATACCCTATTCCTAACTATGGAGCAGTTGAAATGGGTGCCCACCGATTTTATAATAATCAGGAAAAGGATAATGGACCTTCGCGGTTTTCTAAATTTGTTACCGTCTGGCATAGAGAAAATGGAAATTGGAGAATTTCGAGAGTCATAAGCCTTCATTAAATAAGAAAAGAAACTATAGAAAGTTTCGAAGTATCTTATTATTATGACGCTTTATTTTTTCTGATAATACATCTTCCCACAGATCGCCCTTCTTTTTCAACCTATCCAGCACTTGAGTCGTTTTAAAATTTGAAGGATCGAGCTTGTTAGTGAGCTCTTTCCATTCAATGGGAGCTGAAATGGTAGGAATTTTATATGGCCTTACTGAATAGGCAGAGGCAATCGTATCTGCAAAATCATTCTGATTTGGATCAAGGTAAACTTTAGAACCCCTGTTATTAACAGAAATATCTATTGTTGTGTTGTCTGGTAATAGTGCGTGAACCTGGCTACATATAAATTCAGCAACTGCTCTTGCCTCTGGAAATGAAAGGTCAAAACAAGGCAAAACAATATGCATCCCTGATTTTCCGGAAGTCTTAATAAATGCTTTGAGCTTATGCTGATCAAAAAATTGCTTTGCCGCTTTAGCAGATTCTATAACTTTTGAAAAATCATCATCTGACGGATCAAGATCAATAATAACATAATCAGGATTATCAGGAGATGAGATCCTTGATGTCCATGGATTAACATCAATGCAGCCTAAATTAATAATATACTGTAGCGTAGCTTCGTTATTGCATACGAGATAATCTATCTGATCTCTTTTACCTTTTTTCTTATGCTTTCTTTCCATAGAATAGATGTCTGCCCATTCTGGTTGATGTCCTTCCATATCCTTAATATAAAATCCCGGAGCAGTTGGTGAAACAGGTTTAATGTGCAAGGATAATGGCCGTTCTTTTAAATGAGGGAAAATAAATGGATAAACAGCATGGTAATACATTAAAAGATCAGCCTTGGTAAATTCCTCCCACAGTTTTCTATCAATATTGGTAAGCTCCACCTCTTTATCTTCAAATGTGAAAGTTGATCTGTTATTGATCTTTGTATTTAAAATGAGAGGCCAATTGCTATCTGATGGAGATTTGGTCTTTTTATTTTCATTTTCATTTTTTTCTTTACTTGGCGGTATTACATCAATTTCCTTTACAACTTCTTTTGGGTCTTTGTCTTCCCTGAAGCCAAGAAAGATAGCCGGCTTTCTGATTTTACCTGAAGAATTAACAGATGCATATTTGATCTCAGCTACTAATTGTGGCTTAACCCAATGTATTTTAGTATCGGCCTCAACTTCATTATCGAACGTTTTATTTTTTGTTTCAAGCTTTTGTAACCGTGAAAGGATCTGCTTCATTTGCTTTTCTTTAAATCCTCCGCCTGCATGACCTGCATTGATCAATTTTCCATTCTCATAATAACCAAATAAAAGAGACCTGAATGGCCTGCCACTGTCAGATTCGGTATACCCGCCAATTACAAATTCCTGCCTTATTTCCGTTGGCATTTTAAGCCAGTCCCCTGTTCTTCTTCCAGGTATATAATAGCTGTTCTTTCTTTTTCCGATAATTCCTTCCAGTTCGTTTTTTTTCGCCAGCTCAAAAAATCCGATCCCTACCTCTTCTATGCTGTCACTGAATTTAATTCTGCTATTATCGGGAATTAGCTTTTGAAGGATCTCTTTTCTTTTTACTAATGGTGTATCCATTAAATTAATTCCATCCAGCCAAAGAATATCAAAAACGTAATAAACTATATTGCTATCGGGGGAGTTTTGAAAATTCTGCATAGCCTCAAAATCAGGTTTCCCATTTTCATTAAGAACAACTATTTCTCCATCAACTATTGCATTAACAGGCCAGTTTTCCAATGCCTCAGTAACCGGTAAATATATTTTATTAAAAGAAAGATTGCTTCTGGAACGTAATTGTGCTTTTCCATCTTTAATATAAGAAAGGCACCTAAAGCCATCCCATTTAATTTCAAAAAGCCAGTCGGGGTCATTAAAAGGTTGCTTTATACGTGTAGCCAGCATAGGAGTAAGATCTAACGGCATCTCTGTTTTTTTATGGTCTTTAAATTCCCTTTTGACTATTTGGATCAGATTCTTGTAATCCTTTCTGGCAACAGAAGCCTCGATAATAATTTTATTGCTCTTTTTAGAAGCTGACCGGCGGGATTTGCGAGTTAAGGATGTTGAGCTTCTATTGCTGATCCATTTAGCTGCAGATACATCTGAGGCCATTTCTTCAATCGTCTTTCCTGAAATAATGGATTTATCTTTTCGTGATATTTCTGAATCCCTTTCTGCATATCTATCATTTTGCTTTATCAGAAGCCATGAATTTTCACCTCTGTCAGGAGTTCTTACTAAAGTAAATTCACCTTTTACTTTTTTACCCTTGAGCACAATCGACATTTTACCGCTATAGAATTGCTTAGTTAAAAGCTTTTCATCTTTTTCCTTATCCCCTGTAGCGTTTTTTGGTGCATATGTTCCATTGTCCCAAATAATAACAGTGCCGGCTCCGTAATTACCTTCAGGTATAATACCTTCAAAATCTTTATAATCGAAAGGATGGTCTTCTACTAAATGAGCCAGGCGTTTCTCTTCCGGGTTCATGGACGGTCCTTTCGGTACAGCCCAGCTTTTCAGTACGCCTTTGA
>JBJMLT010000390.1:0-2571 GCA_045805165.1 Flavisolibacter sp. | reverse complement strand
ATTAAACGCCCTATAAAATCCTTCAATATCCTGATTGACCTGGAGGTATAATTTATTTCCATATGCACCCTGAAAAAAAACTGAAAGGTCAAAGTCACCATATTGCAAATTGCCTGTAGCTCCAAAAGTATATTGAGGAATTGCACTTCCGAGAAAAGTTCTGTCTTTCTCATTAATAACTCCATCACCATTTACATCTTTAAATTTTACATCACCAGGTTTTATGTTATTGCCCTGATACGCACTGGAGATAATCTCTCCTTCATCCTGAAAGATGCCATCCATCTGATAAAGAAAAAATGAACCAATAGGTTGTCCAACCGTAGTAAGTGTAGCATAAATACCGTTATCAATCCTTCCTCCGGGAATAGGCTCTCCATTGCTTAATGAAAGAACCTTATTTTTAAGAGTAGCCACATTTACATTGATATTATATTTAAGCTTATTTCCGTTATTTGAATAATTGAGCTCTACTTCCAAACCTTTATTCTCCACTTTGCCCGCATTTACAAAAGGTGTTGATGCACTGCCACCAATTAAAGGAAGTGGAATTGGTATCAGCATATCTGAAGTCCTTTTAAGAAAATAATCAACAACCAAACTTAATTTATCATGCCATATGCCTAAGTCAATTCCAGCATCAGCCTGGGTAGAAGATTCCCATTTTACTTTTTCGTTACCACGTGTTGAAACAGTGTAACCCGGATTACTTACAGGCGATTCACCAAAAATGGCATTATACCCCCGACCAATGATAGATGCGAATGCATAGTTGCCAATATCCTGATTGCCTAATTGGCCATAGCTAGCTCTTAATTTTATCTTAGAAAAAGCTGACAAATGATTTTGCACCCAGGTTTCATTATGAGCGTTCCAACCAACGGAACCAGAATAAAAGTTTCCGTATTTATTATCGGGACCGAACCTTGAAGAACCATCACGGCGAGCATTAACAGAGAACAAATATTTATTATTATACGTATAATTAATATTACCAAATAATGAAAAGAGTGACCATTCCTGCTGACCTTCAAAAACTGTTTTTGATAAACTAAGTCCATTATTCAGGTAACGTAAACTAGGTATCTGATCCGGAAATGTATTATCGGAAGCTCCATGAATTTTGGTTTGATTGGTTATAGCTTCCGTACCAACCACAAAATTGAAATTGTGTATGTTGTTAAAGATCTTATTATACCTAAGGGTATTATTCCAAACCAGATTGAAATTCGTTGCGGTGCTTTGTGAAAGCCTGTTAGGGCTATTTATACGAAGGTTTGTTCCATAATTTTCATCGAAGCGCTTATCGTTGGTAATTACTCCATCCAAACCTGCATCTGTTTTAAACCTTAAGCCATTTGTGATCTTATATTCCGCATTCAAATTGGTAAATACCCTGTATTGTGCTTCTTTATTATCTGTTTTATTAGCCAGAGCAACCGGATTATAGCCATCACCAAAGAAATTAGGATAAAGAGGAAGATCGGAATAAACACCCGGACTATCATAAACCGGGATAGCAGGAGTGCGAAAAAGAGCATACCTAACTACACTTCCACCATTTCCACCATATCCATCTCCTGAACTACCAATCCTATTCTTATTTGAATAAGAGATATTGATGGTATTTGAGACTGATAACTTATCTGTAAGATTCAAATTCAGCTTGGATAGTAACGCATACCGCTCGTACCATGAATTAAGAATTATTCCATCCTGCCTTGAATAATTACCTGAGATGTAATAAAGCGTTTTATCATTTCCTCCGCTTACAGAAATCTGGTGACTCTGAATTGGTGCAGTCTGAAATATTTCACCGAGCCAATCTGTATTAGCCATTGGAATACCATCTGGAATTGGTTTACGTTTTAAGGCAGGATTTGATATCTCAGCATTATCATTTGCGACGGCTTCATTATATATTTGAACATACTCCTTTGTATCTAGCATTTTAGGAAGGTCACCATGCATTTGTACACCAGCATATCCCGAATAATTGAAAAGAGGCTGGCCTCTTTTACCTGCTTTTGTAGTAACAAGAATTACCCCATTTGAAGCACGTGCACCATATATAGCAGCAGAAGACGCATCTTTCAAAACAACTATGGATTCAATATCGTTGGGAGAAAGAAAATTTATTCCCTCTTTTGTAGGTACACCATCAATAATAAAAAGCGGATTGTTGTCATTGATAGTACCGACACCTCTTATCCTTACAATAACACCATCGCCAGGCTGGCCCGTATTCTGGGTAATCCTTACACCAGGAGCTTTGCCTTGTAAAGCCTGGTCGACACCTAACACCGGTAATTTAGATATGCCGCCAACATCCACAACCGAAACAGCTCCTGAAAGGTCTGACCGTTTTCTGGGCTGATACCCTACCACAACTATTTGTACATCATCCAGTCTGCTTTCACTCTTTTTTAATTCAATTATAATATTATTTGCATTTCTTGCTAAAACTGTGCGGGACTCGAAACCCACATAAGAAATTTCTATGGATGCGTTATCATCAACACCTTTCAAACTAAATAAGCCATTGACATCTGTTGTAGTTCCAATATCATT
>JBJMLT010000389.1:0-4469 GCA_045805165.1 Flavisolibacter sp. | reverse complement strand
TAAGAGGATCCAAAAAATGTTATATCCAGCATTACCGTTGTCATTGCGGAATCAGTGATCCCATGTAATTTTCGGAATGCCCATGTATCCAGGCCATTTTCATTTTCCAGTACAATTTCATTAGCAATAAAGGCAAACACGCCAATAGCTGCTAAAAGTATGATAGCTTCAATTATAAGCCTTAATGATATCCCTTTTACTTTTTTGGGAATATCTGCTTTTGGTTCAACTTGCATATTCTGCATTTAATTCAATAATCTTTCGGCGATGTATATCCCAAAACATTGCCAGATAAAAATAACGATTAGAACCATTTAATTAAGCAGACTGTTTATTGGAAAGGTTATTGCATATATGTCCGGTTAATAGTTTTTTTGGTTTTCTGCTCAATGAGTAATGTGGAAAAATTGCTTCAGATTTCTTTCAGATTCTGTTGTTAAGTTTGAGCATAAAGAGTAAGATATTGAATAGCTAAAACATAACTTATTTACAAGAATTGCAGGCCATGGAATTTAACGATAGAAAAACAATTGGCAGAACTCACTTTGCATTTAGAAATAGGATATGGCCTTTATTATTCGCATTTTTTATTCTTTCATATTTAAGAGGATTTAATCAAAGCAGATCATTAAATGATTATATTCAACAGGCACGCTTATCCAGTCCTTTGATCCGTGGCTTCCGGAGTCAGATCCTTTCATTCCAGCTCGATAGCTTAATACTACGGGCATCCTTACGCACTCAGGTCAATTTTTTGAGCAATGACATGTATGCTCCGAACATTGCAGGTTATGGTTATGATCCTGCCATAACCAATGTGGCCAACCTATCTGCCCTTGTTCAGGCTACCCATAATATACTTCCTCCTGGTTATGCAGCCGCACAATTGCGGGCCATTGGATTGCAAAGTCAGTCATTAAGAGATACAATATTATTGTCAATACGAGACCTTACGAGAACAATGACAGATCAATATATAACCGCATATGGTGATCTTTTAACTATGAGGTATTCCTCAGATCTTTTTAATTTATTAAAAGGTGAGGCCGAAGCACTGAAAAAGCTGGCTGAATCCAGCGTTATAAAGCAAACTGAATTTCTTGCTTTTGATATTACTGTACAACAGCAGGAGCTAACCTATCTGCAGGCACAGATCCAGTATACAGCCGATTATCTTACCCTTAATTACCTCTCAGGAATTGCAGATACTGCAATTGGCCAGTTAGAAGAGCCTAAGCTTGGTGATAGCATCCCTCACGATTTTTATAGCTCTGTATTTTATCAACGATTCGTAACCGATAGCCTTCGCATAGAAAATGAACGCAGGTTGATCAGTTATTTATATAGGCCAACAATTGGTGCTTTTGGAGATGCGGGTTATAATTCTTCTCTTCAGGATATGCCTTATAAGAACTTCGGCATTTCTTTCGGTGTAAACATTCGGGTTCCTATTTACGATGGCAATCAGAAAAGATATAAATACCGTAAGTTGAATATTGAAGAAATGACCCGGACTTATAACCGTGATTTTTTTATAAAGCAATATAAGCTGCAGATTGCACAGCTAAACATTCAATTGCATTCAACCGACTTGCTTTTCGAAAAGATCACCAGGCAGGTTGATTATGCAAAAACATTGATCAATGCCTATGGAAAATTATTGCAGACCGGAGATGTTAAGGTAACTGACTTTGTAACTGCTATTACAAATTACCTTAATGCTCAGAATATATACAGGCAAAACTTAATTAGCAGGTTGCGTATCATGAATCAGATCAATTATTGGAATCGCTAAACGATCTTATATGCGAAGAATGTATTTTATTTCTTTTCTATTCCTTATGTTCCTCACTTGCTGTAAAGGAAAGCAAAAGGCAGGGGATGAAGATGCTCCTGTTGGCGAGGTTCAAACTCCGGTAACCATTACTTCGGTAACAAATCAAACACTTACTGATTATGCAGAGTTAAATGCCACATCTGCTTTTCTGCAGGATAATATAGTTAAATCAAATATCAATGGGTATATACAGTCGGTGAATACCAGGATAGGGCAATATACTAATACAGGTCAATCACTTTTTACCTTAAAAACGAAAGAAGCTGCTTCATTAGGCAATACTATTAATAAGCTTGACCCCTCTTTTCATTTTTCTGGTATCGTTCATATCAAAGCAAGCCAAAGCGGTTATGTAACACAGTTATTGCATCAGGTGGGGGATTATGTGCAGGATGGAGAACAATTAGCTGTTATCAGTGATTCAAAAAGCTTTGGATTTGTATTAAATGTACCCTACGAATTGCGGCAATTTGTCAACCCGTCAAAAAATGTAAAAGTTCAATTACCTGATGGCTCTAAGTTAAATGGTGTAGTGGCTTCCATTATGCCAACGGTTGATTCGGTTTCCCAAACGCAAAGAGTATTGATAAAGGTTAATTCAATGAACAAAATACCGGAAAACCTGATCGCAAAGGTCCAGATCATAAAAGCTTCAAGGGTAGCGCCTTCCTTGCCAAAAGCAGCGGTACTTACAGATGAAGCGCAGACAACTTTTTGGGTAATGAAAATGATCGATTCCGTAACAGCAGTAAAAGTTAATGTAATAAAAGGAATGGAGTCAGGTGATAAAGTAGAGATCCTGCGTCCCCAATTCAATCCAAATGATAAAATACTCCTTACAGGTAATTATGGATTGGCAGATACTGCCAAAGTAAAAATTGTGAAAGCTGCGGAATGAGAAATTTTTTTATTTCATATAAGAACCCTCTCACTGTTGTCATTGCCTTAATAATAGGAGGGGGAATATATCTGTATGGCAAATTGCAGACATCTCTGTTTCCTGAGATCACTTTTCCTAAAATTAAGATCATAGCAGATGCAGGTCTTCAACCTGTAGATAAAATGATGGTAACAGTTACCAAGCCTTTGGAAAATGCAATAAAGCAGGTTCAGGACCTCGATAAGATAAGAAGTATCACTAGCAGGGGTAGTTGTGAAATTTCTGCATTCATGAATTGGAATGCGGATATCGATCTTAGCAAGCAAAGAGTAGAATCGCAGATTGCGGAAATTAGGAATGATCTTCCGCCGGGGGTTCAGATCACTGTCGAAAAAATGAATCCTTCTATATTGCCTGTAATTGGATACACGCTGGAAACCAACAGTAATAGCAGCACTCCAATAGATATGAAAATGATCGCGCTGTACACTGTTAAGCCTTTCCTTTCACAGGTACAGGGTGTTTCTGAAGTAAGGATAATCGGAGGGAAACAAAAGGAATATTGGTTAACTCTGAACCCGGAAAAAATGGGTTCATTAGGAATTACTCCTGATGCCTTAAGTACTGCATTATCACAAACCAATTTTATACAGTCCAATGGATATCTTTCAGATTACCGTCTGTTATATCTCACGGTTACCGATGCAACAGTGCATTCATTGCAAGATCTTAATGATCTTATTGTTTCGAATAATGGGAAAAGGATCGTTCAGTTAAAAGATATTTCTGAAGCAAAAATTCAACCTGGTATAGAATATACAAAGATCAACGCTAATGGTAGAGAAGGTTTGTTGATAGCAGTTATAAAGCAACCTAATGCAAACCTCATTTCGCTGTCGA
This sequence comes from Flavisolibacter sp., assembly GCA_045805165.1. Taxonomy (GTDB): domain Bacteria; phylum Bacteroidota; class Bacteroidia; order Chitinophagales; family Chitinophagaceae; genus Flavisolibacter. The sequence goes on along the minus strand of JBJMLT010000389.1, from coordinate 852 downwards.
ATGAAATGCAGAAAAAAGTGGCGGAGTTACAAAACATACTTCCGTCAGGCGTTACCATCCGTCCTTATTATATCCAGGCAGATTTTGTAAACGAGGCTGTTAAAAGTGTTACAGACAGCTTGTGGATAGGATTGGCTTTAGCGATCATAGTGGCAATTATTTTTCTTCGTTCTCTAAAAGCCAGTGCTACTATTTTGATAACTATACCTATTACGATCCTTCTTACATTAATAGTTATTTATGCAATAGGATATACGTTGAACATTATGACCCTGGGTGCTATTGCCGCTGCTATAGGCTTGATCATAGATGATGCAATAGTAGTAGTGGAACAGATACATCGAAGTCATGAAGAGCATCCAAACGAACCATCAACAACAGTAGTGCAGAAAGCCATCCATTATTTGCTTCCCGCAATGATAGGCTCATCATTAAGCACTATTGTAATTTTTATTCCTTTCGAATTAATGAGCGGCGTTGCAGGAGCTTATTTTAAAGTAATGACCAATACAATGATCATTACTCTCATTTGTTCCTTTTTTGTAACGTGGTTATGTCTTCCGGTTATTTATCTCCTGCTTACGAAAAATAAAAAACCAGATACTAATGTAAAGGAAGAAAAGCCACATGAGGTCAAAAAGCAAAAATGGGTTTCTTTCTTCATTCACAAGCCGTATATCAGTCTATTAATAATTGCTGTTCTTGGACTCTCCATATGGTTGGTTCTGCCGCAACTAAAAACAGGTTTTTTACCTGAAATGGATGAAGGCAGTATTGTTTTGGATTATAGTTCTCCACCGGGAACTTCTCTGGAAGAAACAGACCGTATGCTTCGCCAGGTTGAAAAGATAG
>JBJMLT010000388.1:0-3146 GCA_045805165.1 Flavisolibacter sp. | reverse complement strand
TCAATAGCTTTTCTCCCCTGCGTACATCGTCCAGCGGATGTTGGGAATTTCCACATTTAAATGAACCTTTATCAGTTAATACATATCCATAACAGGGTTCAATAAAAATATAAGCTGGTTTAAATTTAGGATCACTTAGGTCATGTTTGAATTTTCGGAATGGTCTTAAATGTCCTCTTTCACCATAATCATGCATTCCTTTTAATGAATAGGATTGAGAAAATTCATCACCTTCATAAATGATCCATGGAATATTATGTTTACTCAATTGGTCAAATATGGTTCCATTTTGAAAATTGAATTCTTCTTTAAAGCTGGCCTCTGAAGTAAGTTCTTTATTGGGGCTATCGTCAAGACCACCAGAAGTCGCTGCGTGTAGAAAAAACCGGTTTGGCCAGGTGGGTCCAGGTACAGAAGAATGCCAGTGATCGCAAATGGTAAATTCGCGGGCTAACTGGTGAAGTATGGGTAACTGACTTTCAGAAAAGCATTTCATGTTTTCACCAGGACTATTGGGATTGCAGGACAGATAGGAAAGAGCAAAGCCTTTATTGTTGATGGAAGGATATGGTCCAGGGGAATAATTAATTTTCTGAGCAGTCAATTGTAATAGAGTATCTTTAAATTCATGGGGAGGATCAATTTTTATGGAAAAGGGAGCGTCTGGTGAAGGCATAATCATTTTTCCATTATTTCTCGGATCCTGTACCGCATATTTTTCAGGGTTATCAATTCCTTCAATAGTGGTGGGCTCGCCGGTAAGAGCATTAATTCCCTGAATGTTCGAGAAACCCAGCATATGATCAAAGGATCGATTCTCAAACATTACCACAAATACATGTTCAATTTTACCCTTAACCATAATATGGATTTGATGTTACAGTTGAATAGTTTGGAAAAAATTTGCTTTAACCGTTCTTCAATCCATTGATTTTGTTTTTGGAGAATTATATCTCTCTTCACAATTATAAGCTTTCCATTGTTCCTTCCAACGATCTGGAATTGTTCGATTGAGAACGTAAATGTAATTTAGTTGCCTGCAAACACAAGCCTGGACGGATTCAGTAGCCCGATCTACTTCATTAGGGAGATAAGGTCCACCCAAAACATCACGGTAATCCTTCCAACATGTATCGGCTCTTTTTTCAAGATCTTCTATTACTTCAACCGGAATAATCGCCACTAACTGCTCGGCTGCCAGGACAGCTTCCCTGGATTGTTTTGTTGTTTCAAAAGTCTTATCAAAAGAAGCAGAGGCCTGAGTTTTGTTTCTTGTTAATTTCCAAATATTAATTGATGCCGAAACAGCACTGATTCCGGAAAACAAAGTTTTAGCTATTTCTATTATTGAAAAAGGATCAGCCATAATTGAACTTTTTTAAAAGATCAAATCAATTCAAATAAATCAAAACTTACTATTGGATTTTATCCTTGCATAGGATACTTAGGATAGAAGATTCAACTTATGAGTTTGTGAAGGGTAGAGATGGGGAGAAAAACTAGTACTCTCAAATTAATAAGATTTTGGTTGGATTATAACTGTATTTCTACAGTCAATGCGCAATTAGCTTTATAATAAATGATCAAGGATTAAAAAGAGATAGTTCTTTTCAATAATCTAAAATATAAATCAACCCTAAATTGGACTGGTTATTCCTTTTGTGATTCTGTATTATGATTCTTAATTTAAATTTGGAGTTTCGATCGAAAGAAATCAATCCCATACTATTTCAGTTAGGAAATAAGATTAGCAAAGGGGTTAGATTCCTAGGGCAATAGGAAAGATCATAAATAGGTTTTTATTTATTGGTTTAATTGTTTGAACGCGATTTGGATTCTTTTAATCCCAATTGGGCGGATCTCCTCCCAAAGGACTGGATCCTGGCATTCCTCCATAACCTTCAGATCCCATATCATTCGCGTCTGAAGTAGGCTCTTCTCTTGAACCATTTGTTGAAGTACCTCCCCTGGTGGAACCACTTCTGGAGGCGCTTCGTCGACCACCTGAACTTTTTTTAGAGGCTGATTTCTTAGAAGCACTTTTCTTGGAAGCTCCTTTCCTCGACACACTCTTTTTAGATGCACTCTTTTTAGATGCACCCCTATTCGACACACGCTTCCTGGAGCTTGACTTCTTGGAGGCGCCCTTTTTAGTAGCTCCTTTTCTGGATTCTGCTTTATTTGAAGCATTTTTTTTAGAGGCCCCTTTTTTGAAAGCAGCTTTTTTAGATGTTCCTTTCTTGGAAGTACCTTTCTTGGAAGTTCCTTTCTTGGAACCCCTTTTCTTTGATCCTTTGAATTGTTTTTTAGCCATAGATTTTATTTTACTATTGTAATCGTTGAATCATTGATAATAATAGTATGAGAATCCAATTGTAGTTTTCGATCTGTTTTTAGTGGGGTTAAGACTTTAATGCCAGATAAAATAGAGTCATTATGGGAACGAGTCATATTATAGTACAAAAAAATTCCAAATACCACTAATCCTCCTACCAGTGTGAATATGGCAGAAAATCTCAAGGATTTTAGGCTCTTTTTTTTCGCAAGCAACACTTTATCAATTTGCTCTTTGGCTTTCGATCTTTCTTCCCTGGTTAAGGTTTCTTCATCTCCAAATTTATTCACTGATTTTAAAAAATTATCTACCGTTTTTACAATTTCATCACTTCCATAGGCAGAGCTAATAAAAGTCCACATCATAAGCCCTATGGATAAAACCAATAAAGCCCATCCAATAAACAAAAGATTTAAATATTGGGCTTCATTGATTTTGATGATATCCTTCAAAAAGGTAATAGAGAAAGCCAGGAGGCCAGATGTGATCAGTAAAAAATTTTTTTCGAAATCGGATATATCACGGGTAAAGGCATTATACAGATTCGATTTATAATCTTTAAGGCTTTTTACAGGAACTTTTCCTTGGTCAGAAACTTCTGAGGATTCAGAAGCTGATGGTGTTGATGAAGTACTATTATTTTCCATTTATTAGTAGTTCTGGTGATCAGAAGAAGGTTTCGTATGGTTATGGTAAAATCGGAAAGACTCGTCCTTATAGGACAGATTTTTAAATTTACGGTATTTTGTTTTTGTATAAATCAGGTTTTTATACAGTGGAAATGGGTTATTTATCTTTTAGAAATACTTCG
>JBJMLT010000387.1:0-4493 GCA_045805165.1 Flavisolibacter sp. | reverse complement strand
GTTAAAAAAATTCAATGCATCAGCTACCTTTTTTTGTATTGGCAAAAATGTATTGGAATATCCTGAAATTTACCAGCAAATATTAATTCAAAATCATTCTGTGGGTAATCACACGTTTAATCATTTGAACGGTTGGAAAACTTCAGATGAAATTTATTTTTCAGATATAAAAAAAGCAGCTGGTATTATTAAGTCATCTTTATTTCGTCCCCCTTATGGAAGAATTACTCAAAGACAGGCAAAAAAATTATCGGATGTATTAAACGAACCAGACATTAAGATCATTATGTGGGATGTACTAAGCGCAGATTTTGATAAAGCTTATTCGAATGAGCAATGCTTTTCCAATATTATTGAAAATGTTACTGCAGGCTCTATAGTTGTTTTTCATGATAGCGAAAAAGCATTTTCACATTTGAAGTTCATATTGCCTCGAACGCTTGAATATTTAAGTAAGAGTGGGTATCAATTTAAAAGAATTGAATAATATAGTGGCTTAGCTTATTTAAAAAATTAGGGCCTGGGTAGAAACCCTGGCCCGTTTTTAATCCGTACCCTATGAAAACTGATTTAAAGGTAAAAAACTTTTTTTTATTAATGCAAAGTAATTTGGTGGCTAATTCCATTAATAGTAACTGTTGCCTTATTGTCGCATGTGCCACTACCATAATCCAGTATCGCTGCCCATTGTGTGTTGCTTGATGATGTTTCCCTTCTTGCCTTTAATACACCTTTTATTATCCAGGCGCATGTAAATTTTTTAATCAAAGGATCAGTGATCTCTGTAGCGAATGCATATAAATTATTTCCTCTTTTTACTTTGCTGTGAGAGGAGCCTTCAATGGATAGCGCATCATCTATCGGCCAGTCGGGAGTAGCTGTCCCTTCAATTTGTGTAATTACCCTATGATCTTCCCATTGGATATAATCTCCACTCGGTTTACTTATCTTCCCATTAGAAATATCTACTGTAAATTGTCGTAGACCGCCTGAACTTGTATTAGTTATAGAGTAAGTACCCTCAATGGAAAAGCTGTCAATTTTATATCCATCGAATGTCGTTGTTGAAGTTTTTCCCGGTAAAATCAATCGGCCGGAGTATTCTGTTATAATTTTGCCATATCTCATATGTCCATCTTTCCCCAAACAGCCTGATCCAAAGTCAAGCACAATTTTTACCGGAAATGAATCAGATGTTAAATGTGTGATAGTCACTGAAAAACAAGTGATTGAGTCCAGTCCGTAATCACGTCCGTCCTCGCCCGAGCTTGTAGAATGGGTTCTTCCAAATACTCCTATTCCTGCTAATCCCACATCATTGTTCGCACCTATAATATTATTAAATACATCATTTGAAGCCAATTCTGTTTCAGTCTGCGATTGGGCAGAAATAGAAGCTATTTCTTCCTCCTGTTGAGGACTTAAGTTGGTACTGGAACTATTTTCTTTTTTACAGCCATTAATTATTAGCGCGAAAGCGGCAATTATTGTTATTAAAAAGTAATAAAGGATCGTTTTTTTCATAAACAATTTTTTATATGGCATTGATTCAAAAGGTAAGATGGATTGAAAACCTACAAGTTTAAATAAATTCTTAAAATTTTAAGGTATAGTATCTTTAGATATGTATTTTATTGATTCTCATGCCCATATTTACTTGCCTGAATTTGATAACGACCGCGAACTCATTATATTTTCTGCACAAAATGAAGGAGTTAGAACCATTTTAATGCCGGCAATTGATTCATCAACTCATCTGAAAATGTTGAAAACAGAAGAACAATTCAATGGATGTAGGTCGATGATTGGCTTACATCCATGCTCCGTTAATCAGAATTTTAAAAATGAGCTTAAACAGGTTTTAGATTTTCTGGAAGAAAGGGAATTTATTGCAATAGGGGAAATAGGACTTGATTTTTATTGGGATAAAACCTTTCTCGATCAGCAATATGAGGCATTTAATAGTCAAATTGAAATAGCTCTCCGGAATAATCTCCCCATATCGATCCATTCGCGTAATGCAACTGCAGAATGCATAGATGTAGTAAAGAAACATAAAGGCATCACCGGTGTATTTCACTGTTTTTCTGGCACTTATGAAGAAGCTTTGGAAATTATTGAATTAGGCTTTATGCTTGGAATAGGGGGAGTAGTAACGTTTAAGAACTCCGGATTAGACAAGATCATTTCAAAAATTGGAATAGAAAATATAATATTGGAAACAGATGCGCCTTATTTAGCCCCGGTGCCGTTTAGAGGTAAAAGGAATGAACCATCCTATATACCCTTGGTAGCTCAAAAGCTTGCAAAGCTATGTAATAGGTCAGTTGAGGAAATGGCAGAGGTCACAACTAATAACACAAAGAAGTTATTTAAACTCTGAATGCAAGATGTACATTTGCAGGCTTCATAGGTAAACTGGAGAGGTGCTCGAGTGGTTGAAGAGGCACGCCTGGAAAGTGTGTATACCTCCAAAGGGTATCGCGGGTTCGAATCCCGCCCTCTCCGCAATTTCATGAAGGCAAAGTCAATTTATAAGCTACATTTTTCTTTCGCACTATCACTTTATAAGCTTCCAGCCAAAAGGTAACCAAAAAACTTACTCCAATACATAAGCTAAAATGAATCAGGGAAATAGGCGATAGTAGAAACAGTGTGCGCACTGTAGGGATCAGTGTCACAGCACTTAAAAAACCTAGTGAAAGGAACAGTACATATTTTGCTAGTTCGTTTTTATATTTTAAAGTTGTCCCAATACTTTGCTCAAAAGAGCGATTGGTAAATGTCAGAAAGATGTTGCTTGTAATTATGGTTAAAAAAACTAAAGTTCGCACATTTGAAAGGCTATACCCATGTTTCATAAATACATAATAAATACCTAATACTCCCAGCGAAATGATGAGTCCCTGCAGCACACTAAGAAATGCTTCATGAACAGAAAACATTGCATAAGAATGTTTGCGCGGTGCATGGCTCATAAGCCCCTGTTCTACAGGTTCGCGTTCATAGAAAATGGAACAGGTTGGGCCCATTATTAACTCTAGAAAAATTACGTGGATCGGAGTAAATATATTAGGATAAATCCAGCCTAGCATCAATGGAAGTGAAGCAGTTAATATAATAGGCACATGAATGGAAATAATATAACGTATGGCTTTTTTGAGATTGTGATAGATTTTCCTTCCTTGCTGAATAGCTTCTGTTACCTTTCCTAGGTGATCATCTGTTAGAATCAGATCTGCGGCCTGTCTGGCAATTTCGGTTCCTTTCCTACCCATGGCAATGCCAATATGCGCCGACTTAAGGGCTGGTCCATCATTAACCCCGTCACCCATCATTGCTACAATCTCTCCACTCGATTTAAGTGCCTCCACAAGCTTTAGTTTAGCCTCTGGAAACATGCGCGCAAATATGTTGTGGTGATGAACTATCCTCTGTAATTCACTTTCACTAAATTGTAGGATTTCTTCACCACTAACTGCTGCTCCTTCTATTTTCATCCCTACCTGGCGTGCTATATTTATAGCAGTTTCTTTATAATCTCCCGTCACTAGTTTAATAGATATGCCAGCCCGGTACCAAACTTCAAATTCTTTATTTACACCAATTTTTGGAGGGTCATATAAAGCAACAACTCCCTTAAAGCTCCATTCAAAGTCATCTTGCCGCTCAGGATAATCTTCATCTTTTGGGATCGCATAACAAACCCCAAGTATTCGATAGCCTTTTCCCCCTAGTTCACGTACTAGCGTTAGGATCTTTTCAGAAATACTTTCGTTCATATGGCACACCTGCAGTATACGCTCAGGCGCTCCCTTGGCTACTGCCAGCAATCCGCCTGTTTTTCGGTATACATGGGTCATCATGGGCGGCTGACCACTGAGCGGATATTCATGCACAATTTCAGGTCGGGCGCCATCAGCATCTCCGTAGCTACCATATGCTTCCACAATGGCTTTTTCCATAGCATCAAAAGGCTCTGCTTCACTTGCCAGCCATGCTAGGTATAGTATCCGTTTATTTTTTAGTGGGTAATCCTTTTTTAATTCCTCCAGATTATTTTGTTCTTCATCATAAAGGATCTTAACCTGCATTTTATTTTCCGTGATGGTGCCAGTCTTATCCAGGCAAATCACACTTACTTCCCCAAGATTTTCAATTGTAAGTGGATTTCGGGTAATGATACCTAGACGAGCCATGTGATAAGCACCTAACGCCATAAAAGACGAAAAAGCAACTGGTATTTCCTCCGGAACAATTGCCATCGCAAGCGTAAGGGCAATTAATAGGCTTTCCAATATCTCGTAACTGTGTAGATAATTGAGCAGCCAGATCAAGGTAAAAAACAATAGGCCAACAATTGCCATAATTTTTACAAAATGCCCAATCTGATGCTGTAGCAAAGTTTTGGATGTTGAAATAGTGGCTAGCGACTTCCCTAATTTGCCCAGCAAAGTATTGCTACCTATTACGGTCACCCTTGCATAACATTT
>JBJMLT010000386.1:0-8057 GCA_045805165.1 Flavisolibacter sp. | reverse complement strand
CGACATTTTTAGTAAATAATCTCAAAGGCACCGAATTGGTCGTTCCTAAAATAGAAGTGGGGGTAGCATTGCTATTTCCTGTCAGATTCCAGGACTGTGCAAATGATCCCAATGAGAACAACAAAGTTGATAATGTAAAAAATAGAGCTTTTTTCATAAACAGAAGTTTTGGTTATTAATTAAAATAGAGAGGCAGGCTGATAAATTGAATCATCAGTGTCGGCTAAAGGGCCTTAAATAAAGTGGTTAATTACTGGGTAGGAGGTAATGTTAAGGATATGATTTTTTGAATGGGAAAGATTAGTAAAAGATAAGTAGAATATTCAAGATTTTAATGCAATTACTAACGTTCTTTTTTGTTCAGTAAAATTCATTGAGTATTGTTAACAAGACCCACAACTACTTTGGTTGACATAATCATATAGATAGAACAAAGTCAAAAATTAGCGACTTGATAGCCGCTAATTTTTATAAGATACCACCTCATTTTTTAAGAATGGAGATAGTTCATTAGCTAATCATTCCATTAAACCTATATTACAAGTGGTATGCTCCTAAGCTAATAATATGTGTAATTCTTAGAAATTATTCATGTGGTTAACTCTATTTCATTTTTTATAAGTAATTAATGGTTTGAGTTTATATTTAAATAGCTTTTGGGCTAACTAACAGCTAAAAGTCGATTTTCATTTTTACCAATTCCCTTTAATATCCTTTTCTCATACATTCTATCTTCCTTCACGCAAGCAAAGATCCGGTGAATGAGTTTATTGCGGATAGCGTTGATCACGCTCATTTTATTGTGGCCTTCTGCGACCTTTCGTTCATAATAGACTCTTAATTCCCCTTTGCTATGTAAACTGCTTACAGCCGCCATATGAAGTATGGTCTTAACCCTTTTATTAGCAAGATGAGAAACTCTTGTTTTCCCTTTCACACTGGTTCCTGAACTATGTTCAAAAGGTGCTATCCCGCAATAGCAGGCAAACTTGGATGGAGAATCAAAGTTCTTAAACTCATTAGTTGCCAAAATGATTTCAATAGCCGTTACAGTACCAATATTTTCTACTGAAGTAATGATCTTAAATAAATGGTTCAATGTCTTATCCATTGTAATAATATCCATCATCGTTTTTTGCGTAGCTTCCAGGTCTTTTTCAATAGACTGAATACTTACCCTACACATTTTTTGAATTTCTGAACTCACCTTTGCTTTAGAAAACCTTTTATTCTCCTTTAATGACAATTGAAGTTGGTGGATGACCGATTGCAGGCGAATCTTTAGGGAATTGAGCAGTTTGAGTCTTTCCAGTTCCTCTCTTTTGGGTTCATAGAACCTTGCTTTCTGCTGGTTGGTAAGGGCATATTGGGCAATACGCATGGAATCCACAGGATCGCTTTTACCTCTTTGGATGCCTAAAGATTTATGAATCTGTAAGCCTGATTCAATCCAGAGCTTTAGTTTTTTCCCCTGAAGGATTTTAATGACAGGCTGGGAATAGATACCTGTATGTTCCAGGCAGTACAGGGTTTTAGCAGGGGTTGTATGCAATGATTTTCTGCTTTCCAATAGCCATTTTTGAATAGCTTCTTTTTGATTGGCAATGTTTTGCTGAGAGATTAGCTCTCCTTCCCTTAGAATGGAAAGGGCCAGTGTATCTTTTGATACATCAATACCAATAACATATTTATAGGACATAAAGCGTGGTTTATTCCCTTTTAAAATGCTTTGAACTTAACCCAGATCCTTGTTTAATTCTTAATAGGCAACTAAATGAGCCTTTTAGTTCAAAGCTTACTTGAAGGCTTTAATTAAGTCATAGGATAATTCTAAGTAGATTATAATTTAATTCTTTAGCCTTCAATAAAGGAGTTTTGAATAATTTATTTCCCCTTTGAATCAGCTCAATGTTGTAAATAGATCTCTTACTAACTAAAAACCTGAGCCTATAATTCAAAAGGTAAAATCCCAAAGTTCTGAGTAGCTCTTTAGCTTTTATATTTGCCGGGACTTTTAATATCCATATCCTTATTTTCGATTTGAACTTTATAGTTAAATACTTATGTATTTCTAAGGAAATAGATTTTTTGAGCCTTAAAGTTCAAATAGACTTACCCAAATAAATATTTGGTCCTACAAAACCATTTGTTATTCTGGGGATGATTGGTTGAGAAGTAAAGTTCAAACTTTCTAATAAAAAAAACAATCCGTATAAAAACTGATTTTTATTAGTATTTTATACAAGTAACTATCGTTTTGGTATAAAATTCAATTAACAACTTTCTTTTACAAAGAAAAAAATTCTATGCAATCCACAGTATCTTTTCTTAAAAAAAATGAGTATTGTACTGCCTGTGTCTAACATTGAACATTCCATTGGGTTTTACAAAAAATTAGGCTTCAGCCTAGATTTTCAGAATGAAGATTTTTATACAGGTAGTATTAAGAATAGTCATTCCCATTCATCTTAAATCTGGCAATCCTCCACTAAATGGTGGACAAAACAACGAATACTTAGAGATTATTTTTTCTGTTGAAACTATCAATAGCTTATACGAAGAAGTTCTAAGCAAATCAATCGAAGTTATCCAGCCTTTACGGAATATGCCCTATGGAAGAGAATTTTACATTGCAGATCCTGATGGAAATAAAATTGCTTTTATAGAAGAGGGCTAATTTTAGTAATTTAAATGATCCCGTAATTCTTTAATTCTTGACCACAGTTGTAAAAGGGTATATGAATCGACCCCATCTTTAAAACATTCCACATAAGAGGTTTCCAATTCATTGATTTCATGTTTCATCTCCTCTAAATCCATTTCTTTAATATCCCCAAACATGTTTTTTTCTGCTTTCTAATCCAAAAGCTGTACCAGTCAATATTACTAGCAAAAAAACCTCAGTATAAAGTATATTTTAAGATTGAGTATTCATGGTTGTTTCCCATCCTCATAATTCTATTAAACGTATGTTCCAGGATTATCTTTTTCTTATTCTTACCATCGGCGGATTTCTTCTGCAAATAAATCGCTTGCTTTACTCTTAAAAATTTTAAGTAGAAACGAAGGAAATTTATTTAGTAACGGTCAATTCCCCATTACTATTAAAAAGAAGGTAATTATTCTATTTTATCTGTTAATGCAAATAGTTTTTATTTTCAAATAATAGGAATATAAAATCAATTGCAGACTTCATATTATTATATGTAGCAGAACGCCAGTTTTGAGAATTTAATTGCGTTGCTAATCAAGTTGATCAGCATCTGTCGAAACTGAAATCTAATTATGGTCGCAAGGCCTAGTTTGGCGGTTTCAATGGTTGCTTGTTTTTCCTGAATGATATCTGCAAGTTCTCTATATCATTTCCTAATCGGCCATAAGTTTCATCGTTCCAAGTCATTAACATTCCATCTTCCAATAAAGCCTTTGGTCCTGAAATGGCAACTGCGTTGTAGATGCCAGTACTTTAGTGGGGAACGGATTTACCAGACCAATTTGAGCTAGTTGAAAAGCTGGTAATATTTCCACCATCACCAGTCATACCCAAATTCCGGACCCCCAAGCCCACACTGATCAATAGGTTAGATTTTATAAATATTTTATTATTACTGAAATTGTTACTAAAAATTCTTATTAATTTAGATTGTCTTTACTCCAGAAATTCAATCTAATTTATTATATGGGTGATATTAATTCTCATCAATTTGATGCAATTGTAATAGGTTCCGGAATTAGCGGAGGTTGGGCTGCCAAAGAGCTTTGTGAACATGGGCTTAAAACTCTTGTACTTGAAAGGGGCAGGAGTGTGGTTCATGTTAAAGATTATCCTACAGCTACCAAACATCCTTGGGAATTTGCCCACCGTGGCAGAATACCTTTAGAAATAGCTAAAGAGAATCCTATAGCTGGCCGCTGTTATGCTTTCCAGGAAGATACAGCCCATTTTTTTGTGAAGGATAAAGAACATCCTTATATTCAGGAGAAGCCTTTTGACTGGATCCGCGGTTATCAGGTTGGCGGAAAGTCACTAATCTGGGCTAGAGAAACCCAAAGATGGAGCCGATATGAATTTGAAGCTCCTTTACGAGATGGCTTCGCAGTAGACTGGCCCATTCGCTATGAAGATATTGCACCATGGTATTCTTATGTAGAACATTTTGTAGGCATAAGCGGAAATAAGGATGGTATTGAGAATTTACCTGATGGCGAATTCCTGCCCCCGTGGGAAATGAACAATGTAGAACTGGAACTCAAAAAAAAGATTGAAACCGATTATCCCGGCCGTAGGATGGTTACCGGCAGGTGCGCTCATTTAACACAGCCAAGAGAAGTTCATTTACAACAAGGTCGCGGCCAATGCCAGGCCAGAAATTTATGCAGCCGTGGGTGCCCTTACGGGGGTTATTTCAGCTCGAACTCTTCTACCCTGCCCTGGGCAGAAAAAACAGGAAATCTTACGTTGCGGCCTGACTCGGTAGTCCATTCTATTATATATAATGAGAAAAGTGGAAAAGCTTCAGGAGTAAGGGTAATTGACGCACATACCATGAAAGCAACAGAATATTTTGCTAAAGTGATCTTTGTAAATGCCGCCTGTTTAAATACCAATCTTATTTTATTGAATTCAATCAGCAACCGCTTTCCTCAAGGCCTGGGAAATGATAGCGGAGTATTGGGGAAATATATTGCTTTCCATAATTACAGAGGATTTATAAATGCCACAATAGATGGTTTTGCAGACAGTTATTATTATGGCAGGAGACCATCGAACCCATTAATGCCTTCTTTTAGAAATGTGCAAAAGCAGGAAACTGACTTTTTAAGGGGATACATGACCTTTTTAGGAGCAGGACGATCAGAATGGTATGATCAACCGGAAAGCAAGTCTATTGGAGGAGATTACAAAGATTCATTATCAGAACCAGGTGGCTGGATGATTTACATGTCAATGCAAGGGGAAACGATCCCTAAAGCTTCAAATCATGTGCGTCTTAGTTCAGGTAAAAAAGATGCATGGGGCATACCTCAACTGATTACTTCAGTAGGTTATGATGAAAATGATGAAAAAATTATAAAGGACTTCCTAACCCAGGGAGCTGAAATGCTTGACAAGGCTGGGTGTAAAAATATTGTTCAAAGGGATAGTAAACAGGCTCCCGGACTTGATATTCACGAAATAGGAGGTGTTCGGATGGGTAAAGATCCAAAGACTTCCCTACTTAATAAATGGAACCAGATACACAATTGCCCGAATGTATTTGTCACCGATGGAGCCTGCATGACATCTACAGGCAATCAAAATCCTTCTATAACTTTTATGGCTATTACCGCAAGAGCCGCTAATCATGCAGTAGAAGAATTAAAGAAATTGAATTTATAGGCTTATATTTTAAAAATTATTTTTAAATGATAAATAATTAATAATAATATTTAAAATATAGTTGGTTGTTATTAAAAATAATTGTTTCTTTACTTCTGTAAACCGCTACCCAAATTTCTCCATAGCCAAAGTATTATCATAAACATATTAATCGCTAAAAATGCGTCTATCCGGAATAATCTTTCTGACTTGCCTGTTATTGTTGTCATTTAACCGCTTACAGGCCACTGACATGGATTCCTCTACCAATATAGACGTAAAGCTTGTTTTAATTCCACCTTCACCGGTTACCAACCAGATCACTATGGATATACGTGCCGGTATCTATAATAATAGTAGCAGATCCGTAAAAATTGATGTTGCTTTTTACCTGGATAAGGAAAAAGAGGAAGAAAGATTATTTCACAATGAGATTTCTATAAACAATGATAAACCAGGAGGCGTAAAATTCCGGTGGTCAACTGTAAATAAGCAGGGAATGCATACAATAATTGTGGTATGCCGTTCCGGTCAAAAAGTTTTCAGAACAAGCAGGCTGTTAGAGATCATTCCTTCTTTCATCCGTTCCACAAAAAAAATAGATGGAGCATTCATGGGCTTTTACCATTGGAGTGAAACAGAAGGTAAGCATTGGAATAAGGATATAAAAACGATGACCGATAGCCAATGGAAAGAACTGGTTGATGCTCAGCACCGGATTGGAATGGATATTATTGTTATGCAGGAGACATTCAGGAATCAAATGTATGAAGGTCACCATAATATTGAAAAAGAAGGATATAAAGGAAAAGCTTATTATCCATCAGATCTTTTTCCAGATAGAATGCCAATTACTGCGCACGATCCGGTAGAAGCTGTTCTTTCAGAAGCAGATAAAAAAGGAATGTATGTATTTGTTGCTGTTGGCCTTTATGCCTGGTTCGATTTTACGCCAAGTTCTCTTGCCTGGCATAAAAAGCTAGCGAGTGAGCTATTCAAAAAATATCATCATCATCCCTCTTTTTATGGATGGTACATTAGTGAAGAAATGGATGGAGGTTTGGGTAATGCTGAACAGCGTAAAGATATTGTGCAATTCTTTCAATCATTTTCAAATTATGTTCACAAGATTAGTCCGGAAAAACCTGTTATGCTGGCCACCAACAGTCATAACATACATGGAGCCGAAGCTACCTATGAGCGTTTATTACCAGCCCTTGATATTCTTTGTCCTTTCGGATTTCATCGTATGCCTAAAGGAGATTTTACAGGAGAGGAAGCCGCATCTATTCTTCAGAATTTATGCAATAAAGCCTCTTCACATTTATGGATGGACCTGGAAGTTTTTGATTTTACACAGGATTCATCTCTTGTACCCCGTTCCATCAAGGGCCTTGTGAGTGATCTGACACGCTTTCCAAATTTTGAAAAGATCATTTGCTATCAATTTCCAGGACTCTTAAGTAGTCCGGAAATGTCCATACATCCAGGTGGAGAAAACACAATACAGCTTTATTTAGATTATGAAAAATATCTGAAAACCCTGGCGACCTCAAGCAAAAAATAATTAAACCTTTACTTAACGATATCAACTATTTGAAATGAATATTCTTGATTATGCAAAAATATATCGTGATAATTTATTGGAAGATGTTATTCCATTCTGGCTTACGCATTCAAAGGATAAACAATTTGGCGGATATTTTACCTGTCTTAATACCCAGGGCAGCGTTTACGACACTGATAAATTTATCTGGTTACAGTGCAGACAGGTATGGTGCTTTTCCATGCTGTATAACAGCGTAGAAAAAAAGAAAGAGTGGCTCGACTTTGCTTTACATGGTGCTGAATTCCTGAAAAAACATGGCAGAGATAAAAATGATAACTGGTATTTTTCATTAGATCGAAAAGGGTCTCCTCTGGTAGAGCCTTATAATATTTTTTCAGATTGCTTCGCTTGCATGGCATTCGGGCAACTATATCAGGCAACACACAATAAAGAATATGCGGATATTGCTGTTACTACCTTTAATAACATATTAAAAAGGCAGACAAATCCAAAGGGAATGTATTCCAAAATTCATAATGGAACCAGGCCACTTAAAAGTTTTGCACTGCCGATGATACTTTGCAATCTTGTATTAGAAATTGAGCATCTGCTCGATCCGGCATTGGTGGAAGCAACAATTCAAAACGGCATACAGTCTGTTATGAATACTTTTTATCATTCAGAAACAGGATTAATTCTAGAAAATGTAAATCTGGATGGTTCTTTCTCAGATTCTTTTGAAGGTCGTTTACTAAATCCGGGACATGGGCTTGAATCTATGTGGTTCATAATGGATTTAGCAAAAAGATCGAAAAATATAGTTCTGATCAACAAAGCAGTAAATACTTCCATCAATATACTTAAGCATAGCTGGGACGCAAAGTTTGGTGGGATATTTTATTTTATGGACATAAAAGGATCTCCGTCTCAGCAATTGGAGTGGGATCAAAAATTATGGTGGGTTCATATCGAAACTATTATCACTTTATTAAAAGGATATCATTTAACAGGAGACAACCGTTGCTGGCAATGGTTTGAAAAAGTACATGGATATACCTGGGATCATTTTCCAGATCCTCAGAATGGAGAATGGCATGGTTACCTGAATCGCCAGGGTGAAGTTCTGCTTCCCTTAAAAGGCGGTAAATG
>JBJMLT010000385.1:0-3795 GCA_045805165.1 Flavisolibacter sp. | reverse complement strand
GAAGTTCGAATTTCCATGCGTTATAGCTTAAATGACAGCACATCTGTAAAGCTTAGTTATAATACACTGCGACAGTATATACATATGCTTTCAAATACAACCGCTATTTCACCTACCGATGTATGGAAGCTGAGTGATCCGAATATTAAACCTCAAACCGGACAACAGATCTCTTTAGGCTTGTACAGAAACTTCCGGTCCAATTCAATCGAAGGCTCACTGGAAGTATATTATAAGACCCTTAGGAATTATATCGATTATAAAAGCGGAGCCACTCTTATAATGAACCATCATATAGAAACTGATGTCATTAATTCGAAAGGTAAAGCGTATGGCGCTGAGATATTAATTAAAAAACAGACTGGAAAATTAAATGGTTGGTTAAGCTATTCCTATTCCCGAACTTTTTTACAGACTGACGACTCCCTTGCAGGAGAGCAGATAAACGGAGGAAGATATTATGCCGCTAATTTCGACAAGCCGCATAATTTAAATCTTATTTCTAATTACAGGTTCTCTCACAGGTATAGTATCTCATTCAATTTTGTATATAGTACCGGAAGACCAATTACAATTCCTATAGCTGTATTTAACCTGGGTGGTGGACAGCGGGTTTATTATTCTGACAGAAATGAATATCGGATACCCGATTATATACGGGCAGACCTTTCAGTAATGATAGACGGCAATCATAAAATAAAGCAATTAACGCATAATTCATGGTCCTTTGGAGTTTATAACCTTATGGCCAGGAAGAATGCGTATTCTGTATACTTTGTTGAAGAGAATGGATTGATAAAAGGATATAAGTTATCCATTTTCGGAACCGCTATTCCATTTGTAACTTATAATTTCCGTTTCTGACCTATGAGAATAAAGCAATTTTTAATAATAACATTAATTCTGGTAGCAAGCTGCCGGCAGCCTTATAATCCGCCAGCGGTCAAAGTGAACAATAATTTTCTGGTAGTTGATGGATTTTTAAATGCTACCCCTAATTCAGTAACAACAATAAGTTTATCCAGAACCCGGAACCTTGTTGATACTATTAACCGGAAACCGGAAGAAAATGCAGAAGTGTTCATTGAAGAAGCCTCAGGTGTCACGATAAGACTATCTCCTCAGGGCAATGGACTCTATAGTAGCAGCAGTTTTATTAACCCCTCAGGATCTTATCAACTTAAAATTACAACTATTGATGGAAGCCAATATCAATCTGAATTTGTTCCAGTAGTTAATACACCTCCCATTGATAGCCTTACATGGGAACAAAAAGATGATGCCAGGATATTTGTTTTTTCACATAATCCAGCAAATAACATCTGGTATTACCATTGGGATTATACTGAAACCTGGGAATACGTATCTAATTTCGAAACTGTATATGGAGTTAACAGTAATAATATAATATTTGAGAGAGATACATCTAACCAGATATATCATTGCTGGAGAAATAATAATTCAACAGATATTGTCATTGGAAATTCATTAAAGCTGAACCAGGATATTATAAATCATTTTCCAATAACAGTAATACCTCAAAACTCAGCTAAGATCGCTATTCGATACAGTATCCTGGTCAATCAGTACGGACTTACCAAAGAAGGATACGAATTCTGGCAAACACTTCAAAAAAATACGCAACAGGTCGGAAGTATATTCGATCCTCAGCCTTCACAATTAAAATCTAATATTCATAATATAACCAATCCTAAGGAACCTGTTATGGGATTTTTCAGTGCAAGCACAGTGCAGCAAAAGAGAATATTTATCAATCACCGGAATCTCGTCAACTGGGTTTATAATGGGCCGGACCAACCGGGATGCAGCACAAAAGAATTGCCATCTAGTTTTCCTTATTATAATTATCCTGATACAACCTTTGTTCCTTATTATTTTACTGCCGGAGGAAATATTATGGTAATTATTCAGGCGCCATGTGTAGACTGCACCAGGCATGGTGGAACTAATCATAAACCCTCTTACTGGTAATATGAAAACAAACCGGATGGTTAATAAATTGAATTTCTTTAATAAACATAGTTGTAAAACAATTGTAGCTGGTTTTTTCTTATTGCTGTTTCATCAATCTTGTGGCCAGGATCCATTTATTGATTCATTAAAATCTAACCTTATCCATTTCAATTCAATAACATTACAGGAAAAAGTTTATGTGCATACCGACAAAGAATTTTATCTGACCGGTGAAACTATCTGGTTCAAGATCTACAATATTGATGCCCTTCAAAATAAACCAGCTACAACTAATAAAGTAGCTTATGTTGAATTGTTTGATCGGGAGAATAAAATAGTCCTTCACTGTAAGATAACTTTAGATAATGGATCAGGAAATGGCTCATTTGCTCTGTCTTCTTCAGTTCCTTCAGGTACTTATTTAATAAGAGCCTATACCTCATGGATGAAGAATTTTCCTGCCCAATTCTATTTTCAAAAAGAGCTGACTATAATAAACACCTTAAAGAGGCCTGATTGGAAATCGCTTGACAAAAAGGAATCTTACGATATCCAGTTTTTTCCTGAGGGTGGCAACCTAGTTTATGGAATAAAAAGCAAAGTAGCCTTTAAAATAACTGACCAGTATGGGAAGGGAGTAATAGCTAATGGAATTGTAGTTGATGAAGGAAATGATACTATTAGCCGGTTCCAAACCCTTTATTTTGGAATGGGCAACTTTAATTTTATTCCTTCTATTGACAAGAAATACCATGCAATAATTTATTTGAATAATGGAAAACAGGTAACAGCGGCCTTACCAACAGCTTTTGAAAGCGGTTATGTTATGAATGTAGAGGAAAAAGACACATCCCACTTATCAATTCATGTTAAAACAGCTTCAAAACCTTCTTCTTTATTATACCTGATCGTTCACAGCAGGAATACAGTCTACCTGGCTTTGTCAAATAAACTTACCGATGGAGCAACTGAATATGTAATTGATAAAAACATTCTTGCTGATGGCATATCTCAGCTTACTATTTTCAATGAATTAAAAGTCCCTGTATGTGAGAGACTTTATTTTAAAAGGCCTCAACATACTAAGGCGGAGATTAAATCAAAGGAGCAGTTTGATTTAAGAAGTAAGGTGGATTTAAATCTAAAGCTGCCAATTGCTTCTGGTTCAAAAAATAACATTTCTGTGTCTGTTTTCCAGCTCGATTCTCTTCAATCAATCCCCCCTACAAATATTGTAAATTATTTATTCCTTACTTCTGATCTTGTGGGAACAGTTGAATCACCTGATTTTTATTTTACAGATTCTTCTGGCAGCGTAGAGGAGGCAATGGATAATTTAATGCTTACACAAGGCTGGAGAAGGTTTAAATGGGAAGATGTTTTGAACCGGAGCAAGCCTTCTTTTTCTTTTCTTCCTGAATATGAGGGACAATTGATCAGTGGTAAAATTATCGCCAAAAGAACTAATAATTCTATTTCTAATAGGTTGGTCTGGTTATCTATTCCTGGTAAAAAGTTTCATTTGAGTAATTCCCTAAGCAGTGAAAAAGGAGAGTTGAATTTTATAATTAAAAATGTATATGGTCCATCAGAAATGATATTGCAAACCGATACTGCCGATGCAGATGCGCGCATTGATATATTAAATCCATATTCAGATCAGTTACCTGATCATCATTTTTCGCATTTCAATCTATCAGAAAATGATCGTGACCTTTTAATAGCGCACAGTATAAATTCTCAATTGAGCGCTGCCTTCCCATCAAAACTTACAACAAGCATCGTTTCTGATTTTTCAGAAGATAGCAGCCAATTCTATTT
>JBJMLT010000384.1:0-2410 GCA_045805165.1 Flavisolibacter sp. | reverse complement strand
TTAGCAAGGGCTCCATAACCAATGGCTGTATTGTTATCCCCTGATGGATTACCACCAGCTGAAATTCCTAAATTAGTATTGTTATTTATAATATGAATTATGCGATTGGAATCTTTGTAAATATCCCCTCCCAGGTTAAGTCTGGAAAAGATACTTACGGATAAATTTTGCAGATCTACAGAAAGGACAGGTGTTCCATTTCCTAAAAAATGAAAGTTATCTGTAGAATCATTATACTGCAGACCATAATTTGAATAAGTAGTTGAATGCGCAATCACCATCCGGGAAGGATTTTGAATACCTGATGTAAACATATATATCATAGCCTTGTTCACTGCCGCAGGGTTGGCGAATTGAATGCTTTGATTTCCTGTTCCAAATTTCAGGTTACCATTCAGGAATTGTGTTCCATGCACATCCAATGTCGAAACCGGATGGATGGTTCCTATACCCACAAATCCAAATGTATCGATGGTCATTCTTACAAGGTTTTTAGTAAATAACCGCAGAGGAACGGCATTTGTATTTCCTAAAATAGAAGTTGGAGTAGCATTATTATTGCCTGTAAGGTTCCATGACTGAGCAAATGCTCCCATTGAGATCAACAAAGTTGATAACATAAAAAATTGAGCTCTTTTCATAATAGAAGTTTTTGATTTGAAGAGCAATAAAAGTGAATAAACGGTGCGGGTTAAAGGAGAGGGTTTATATGAGATGCTTAGTAGTATAAGTTAAGAAGAATTCCAAAATATCCCCCTATAATCCTTTTCGCTAACAATTTATCACTGGAGGAAAGGGTATTGAATTTGGATTAGAGACAGTGATAATTCATTTTCCAATTCTTTAACCCATGAAGGCAGTATTTCAGGCATAATAATTTTCCAATTATCCTTTTGAAAGTTCATACTAAAAACGTGGTGAATCTTACCACCATAAAATACAGATACCAAATATTTGATAGCATCCCTCATATGAATAGGGCTAAACACAAATTTTGCATACTCGTTATTTCCAATATGAATTGCTTTTTCAAAAGATTGGACGGGAAGCATCCAACAAAGGTATGATTATAAAAAAGTTAATGATGAGCAAGAGTAAAGGCGTAGCGGATAATAAAGAATACAGAAATGCAGCCTATTAATATTAAAATAGTGTATATGGCAGAATAGGTGATCTGTTTTTGTTTGTTGTTCAAGGGTGCAAAATAACCACCTGTTAATTATCTTCCAATAGTAAATTTCCTATTGCTAATCTGGGCAGTAGGTATAATTTTTGCATAAGAAAGTCAGTAATTACTCTTACACTTATTTAAATGGATTTATTAACTCTTAGCCTGGAAGAACTGATTATATGCTATAAGAAGGCTGAAGCAGATCTTCAAAACGCTTTACTTAAAGGTACTTCATGGGAAGAAGTGAGGGATAAAAGAATCATTGTTACCAAACTTTCCCAAGAGGTATGGAGAAAAAGGGAAGCAAGCTTTCAATTCACTCCAGCCGATACCCCATTTAGGGAAGATTAATTGTTACTGGAAATATTATCATTAATGGTTTGAGAAAACTCTTTTCTAAATCAGTTATTCAACTCGGACAATTGCGAGGATTCGATAATACCCAACCATTCTCTTTCCTTTCCATACTAAAAGAATATGCTTTTTTATCTGCTCCAACTACTGAAACATGATAACGTATTCCTTCTACAGTAAAGATTTTATTGAAATAAAAATTCAAAAATGATTTCCCAATGGCAATTCTCTTTGTAAATGCTGCATATCAGGTTAAAGGCTATGGCAAATCTATGGAGTTAAATTAGTTAAGCTGTCTCTGAGCCGCTTTAATAAGTCTACCTT
Organism: Flavisolibacter sp.; assembly: GCA_045805165.1. Classification (GTDB taxonomy): domain Bacteria; phylum Bacteroidota; class Bacteroidia; order Chitinophagales; family Chitinophagaceae; genus Flavisolibacter. Next base: position 561 of record JBJMLT010000384.1, on the reverse strand, counting down.
GCATCATTCGAGTATTCAATCTTATTGAACTCCCGTTTTTAATTTATACCGCATCTACCATTTAAATTGAAAAAGGTTACTCTAAGGTTTCCAGACCTTTATATGCTTTGGGGATTCGCTCAATCACTACACTCTAATTCAATACAAGTTAATACACATGATAGAACATTAATTTGCGATTGCACAGATGAACTCATTGAAGATGCGATCGCTAATTACAATGCAAGACTTGTCTTAATACATGATCCAGTTTAGTTTTGGCTCTACACGATATAGTTACCAGAATTTGTTTATAACAGATAACAACTGTTATCTAAAACAGACATCATGCAAATGGGTTCCAAATAAACTATTGATAACTATTTCTTTTAACCTCACAATAGCACTACAATTCAGTTTTTCATTATCCAAACACTGTTTAAGATCTCCATAAATTTCTTCTGCAAATTTTTTGTATTCAAGAAATGTGTCAGGCTTGGTGAAATAAGCACAAGCACCGAGTTGTTTACAGCGTTCTGCAAAAGGTTTCAAAGGTGCTGTAGTAAGAATTGCAACCGGTAA
>JBJMLT010000383.1:0-4585 GCA_045805165.1 Flavisolibacter sp. | reverse complement strand
CGGGAATCGGGAATCGGGAAATCGGGAATAAGTTAAAAGTTGAGGAATAAATAAAAAAGCTTTACTATTAAAAAGATAGTTCCAAAGTTATAAAAAGTAAAAAGGCTAATTGAATTGAACATTTTGCATTTGCATTATCTTCGCCCGCTCAAATAGTTCTTAAAGATGATCAGCAGAAGGAATATAAGGGTGAAAGTAATGCAGACGATCTATACATTAAGTACACAGGGCCAGGAAATTAAACAAGGTGACCTTCCTAAAATATTGCAGAAACATTTTGACCAATCAAAAGACCTGTTAGTTTATCTAACTTATTTTTTAACAGAGGTAGGCAGATATGCTGAAACAGATTCTTACATAAGAAGCAGTAAACATTTACCTACAGCGGAAGACTTAAAAGTTAATACCAAGCTCGCAGGAAATGAACTTTTATGGAAAATCAAGGAAGATCCAGGTTACCAGGAAGAAGTAAAACATACGAAACCAGAATCTATTATTGACAAAGAGCTTATCAGAAAAATTTATCAAAAGCTAACAGAAACAGCAGAATATAAAAAGTATCTATCTATTCCAGAAAGAAAAATAAAGGATGAGAAGGAGATACTGGAATTTCTTTTAAATAATCTAATGGTCGGGGATGAATCATTTATAGCCCATATAGAAGAAAATTTCATGAACTGGGATGACGATGCAGATATGGTTCTTCAGTTAATGGGCAACCTTTTTCAAAAGCCCAACTCGATTAATTTTAAAGAAGTAATGAGTAAGGAAAAATGGGAATTTGCCAGAACCTTACTCCAAACTGTAATTGAGAAGGAAAAGCATCTGGAAACTTATATTTTTCCAAAACTGAAAAACTGGGATTCTGAGAGGATTGCTTCGATAGATATGATCATTATGAAAATGGGAGTTGCTGAATTTCTTTATTTTGAAACAATACCTCCGAAGGTAACCATCAATGAATATATTGATATAGCGAAAGAATATAGCACACAGCAAAGCGGGCAATTTGTAAATGGAATACTGGATAATATTCATAAAGAATTGATTCAGCAGGGAAAGCTGACGAAGAGGGACTATAAGAAAATTAATTAGGCTGATTAGCTGATTAGCTAATTAGCTAATTGGAATTGTTACATTTGCAGGTGAAAAAAAGTAAAATGAAGTATATCGTACTTTTATTAATAGCAGGAATCATATTATCCTGCGGTGGTTCTGATAAACAAAATAATTCTTTTAATTCGAATAAGGATTCAGCAAGAATGGCTGCTATGACCGATACAGCTAATTTTACAACCATTCAATGGATGGATTCCGTTGATCAAAATCTGGGAAAGGTAAATGAGGGACAAGTTGTAGAAATTACGTGGAGATTTAAAAATACGGGTTCAAAGCCTTTGATCATTGGCCGAGTACAACCTGGTTGCGGATGCACTGTAGCTGAGCAACCAAAAGAGCCAATAGCACCTGGTAAGGAAGGAGTAATTAAAGCCAAATTTGACAGCAACGGACATCCTCATATACAAAACAAGGATGTATATGTTTATGCAAATAACAGCAATAAAAATAATCCTGGCACGAGCAGTGACCTTTTAAAATTTCATATTGAGGTAACTCCAAAGTAGATTAAAAATTCAATCAATAATTATGTATTTATTACAAGCAGCACCAGGAGCAGGTGGAATTGGAATGACACCAATTTTTATGGGATTAATGATCCTGGTCTTTTGGCTATTTTTTATTCGCCCACAAGCCAAAAAACAAAAACAGCAAAAAGCATTTATTGACAATCTTCAAAAGGGGGATAAAGTGGTAACCATTGCAGGCATTCACGGAACTGTAAATAAGGTTAATGAAGATGGAACGCTTAGCCTGGAAATAAATCCCGGCAGCTACATTAAAATAGAGAAAAGCAGTATTTCTTTGGAGTGGACGAATCAATTGAATAAAGCGGTAGCTCCTACTAAATAATTTACCCCTGTCCCCCTAAAGGGGAGACTTAGAAATAATAATCTTTATTATTTGCAGCTGGGCTTTTTTATTAGAATTTTTCCAGAAGACTTACAGAATTCTTACTTATTGTATCTAAAAGGAAAAACCTCTGTAGAAACAGAGGTCGGTTGTAAAAAAACGTAGATTGTTTATAAGAAGTGTCATTGACAACTTCGCTGCAATATTATTCTTATTAATAAGGCTCTCCTATAGCATATAGATGTGAATTTCATATTCATTTAAAATGTTTCTTTTTCCAATTAACTTTAAGCTGAATAAATAATGTAATGTCTTTAAAAATTGGCTTAACTGGAGGAATAGGTTCAGGCAAATCAATTATAGCTAAAATATTTGAGCTATTTAATGTTCCCGTTTATTATGCTGATGAAGCATCAAAGAGATTATACCATTCAAATAAATCACTTATAAAAGAAATAAAATTTCATTTTGGTGAAGATATATACAAGAACGAACAGCTTGACAGACAAAAACTGGCTTCAATAGTTTTCAGTAATCCGCAAAAATTAGAACTTCTTAATCAACTTGTCCACCCTTTAACAATTCGAGATGCTGAAGAATGGATGAAAAAACAAACTTCCCCGTATATTATAAAAGAAGCTGCTTTACTATTTGAATCAGGATCTGTCGCAAGTCTTGATTACGTAATTGGTGTAAAAGCTCCGTTATCCATTCGAATTAAAAGAGTGATAGAAAGAGATGGAGTTTCTAAAGATGAAATATTGAGCCGGATGTCACGTCAGATAGATGAAGATATAAAAATGCGATTATGTGATTTTATTATAACCAACGACGAGCACGAACTTGTAATACCACAAGCCTTAGAATTACATATGAAATTTATGGAAATGGGAGAAAAATTAGCTAATTAGCTGGTTAGGTAATTAGCTAATTTAAAAGTTACTTCAAATTTGACAGGTTTGAAGAAATGCGTTGAAAGCCCTTTTCAATATTTTCCATACTGTTGGCAAATGATATTCGTATACATTGCTCATCTCCAAATGCCGAACCAGTAACTGTTGAAACATGCGCCTTATTTAAAAGATACATGCTTAGATCATCGGAATTGGAAATAGTTTCTTTACCATCCGATTTCCCAAAATAATAATCCACGCAAGGAAAAGCATAAAATGCTCCATCCGGCTCAGCAAACCTGAAACCTTTAATCTGACCCATTAATTCAATGGTCTTTTTCTTACGTCTTGTAAATTCTTTAACCATTTCGAAAGTAGGCTCCAATGGACCGGTAAGGGCAGTAATAGCTGCTTTTTGAGTAATAGCATTAGTACCACTTGTAAACTGGCCCTGCAATTTTTCACAAGCTTTAATAATATCTGTAGAAGCGGCAAGATAACCTAATCTCCATCCAGTCATTGCAAATCCTTTGCTTAAGCCATTTATCACAATTGTACGTTCTTTTAATTCATCGATCTGAGCAATACTAAAATGAGTACCTGAGTAATTGATATATTCATAAATCTCATCTGAAATAATATATACCTGGGGATGCTTTTTAAAAATCTCTCCCAAAGCTATTAGTTCTTCTCTTGAATAAACAGAACCACTTGGATTGCATGGAGAAGAAAAAAGAAACATCTTAGTTTTGGAATTAATAGCAGCGTCCAATTCTTCCGGGGTTATTTTGTAATTATTATCCAGAGAAGTTTTTAAAAGTTTTACGGTTCCCTGGGCTATTTGAACCAGTGCGCTATATGTAACCCAATAAGGTGTTGGGATTATAACCTCCTCTCCTTTTTCAACCAGGCTTAAAATAACATTCGCTAGGCTTTGCTTAGCTCCGGTAGAAACAATAATATTTTCAGGTTTGTAAGAAAGCTTATTATCCCGTTTAAACTTTGTACATATTGCTTCTCTTAAATCGAGATAACCTGAGACGGGAGTATAATGACTCCAGTTTTCGTCAATTGCTTTTTTTGCCGCGTCTTTAATATGTTTAGGCGTATCAAAATCCGGCTCACCAAGACTTAGATCAACAATATCAATTCCCTGAGCCCTTAGCTCTCTTCCCAACCGGGCCATTTTCAATGTTTCAGGCTCACTAAACCTGTTCAATAATGAGGATAATAGCATGTTTAAGAATTAAAAAACCGTGCAAATGTAAGTACTTCTACCTGCTGTATGATAATTTAAATTTTGAAAGATCGGGAATAGATCTTCTCTTACGGCTTATTTCATAATCATAAATAACGTGCCCCAAGTTCTTTAAAAATGGATATCCAACGGATTCATAATCATATTTATCATCATTAAAAATATTATCACTATTGCAGTATATACTAGCAGATAGCATGAATTCTATATTATTTTTGAAATCTACGATGTAAGCTATATCATTAAGAAAACCATATGCATCCCCTTCTTTGTTGAATATTCGAATGTCTGGGTCCATTTTGCCTTTACCACCATAAAATAAAAGTTTAGAGTACGCTTCGTTATAAGTTGTATCGTATTGGGGAAAATCGGATTCATTGGGTTTCATAGACATGAACTTATAAATAAATTGATAATCATCTTTATAAAGTTTAAATCGTTTTTTTGAAGGAAACACTTCGGG
>JBJMLT010000382.1:0-4082 GCA_045805165.1 Flavisolibacter sp. | reverse complement strand
GGAAGTTCATGGGGTTGGGCTACATGGAATGATAAATGGAAGGATTTTAATAAAGACAGTAAAGACCTTCTTCAGCAAATAAAGCAATCAGGAAGACAAAATGAATTTGATTTTGGGAATTATCCTTATGTGAAAATGCTTGAGGATAATGTAAAAGGATTGAATGATAGCTGGGCCATCCGTTTTTATGCTTCCATGTTCTTAAAAAATGGGAGCTTTCTTTTTCCAAAAAATACATTAATACAGAATATTGGATTTGATAATTCTGGTGTTCATTGTGATACTGATCAAATATTCAATCTGGACCTTCTTGAATATGATTTTAATATAAATGAAATTCCATCTACTATCAATAAGGAAAATATAAAGTCTGTTAAAAAATACCTTTCTTACAATTTGAGACTATCAGAAAGGAAAGCTGGAATTAAAAACATAATTAATAAAATAATACAAAAGTTCTCTAATAAAAAGCCGGTTCAATTTTCTAATTTATAATTATGCTTCACCTGGGTATATCCGGCAAACTTGATTTATTATGAAGAATTCCTTTTATAGGATCATAAATTCATTCAGATTATCAACCATTATTAAAAAAAGTATTGAAAGAAAAGCAATTAATGATTGCCTTTCTAAGGTTTCTGGTGCGAGAACTACTTTCTATCCTGAATCTCGAGTATACAATTATCAAAATGATCCTAACAGAATAATTATTGGTAATAATACTCATATAAGAGGTGAATTGCTTGTATTGGGATTTGGGGGACAAATAATAATAGGAGAAAATACTTTTATAGGCGAACATTCAAGGATTTGGTCGGGCGAAAAAGTTGTAATAGGAAATAATGTCCTTATTTCACATAATGTAAATATTATAGATTCCAATACTCATGAATTAAACTACCTGGAAAGAGCAGAAGGATTCAGAAAATTAATCAACTATGGCCAGCCAACAGAAAACAGATCTATAGAAAATGCTCCAATAACTATAGAAGATTATGCCTGGATCAATTTTAATTCTATAATACTGAAAGGAATAACTATTGGTAAAGGCGCAGTTGTCGCAGCAGGAGCTGTAGTTACAAAGGATGTTCCACCATTTACCATGGTAGGCGGTAATCCTGCAAAAATCATTAAATATTTAGACGAGCGTACTGATGTAAACGTAAGCGCTTAGGATTAACTTTTGAATATGGTATTAAATAAATTGAAAAATATACTTAACCAGGATTCTAACAACTACTTAAATAAAATGGATAAGGAAATTGCCCAGATCAGGATTAATCAGGGCAAGGCATTCAGCGATTTCAATTTATTGTTCAAACAGGAACAGATCTTAAAAGATATCAGCAAAGCTGAGTTCCAGGTATTTTCACAATGGGGGGACGATGGCATAATTAATTTTCTCGTTAATTATCTGGAAATAAAAGAAAAAACATTTATTGAGTTCGGAGTAGAAAATTATACTGAATGCAATACCCGCTTTTTATTAATCAACGATAATTGGTCAGGCCTCATCATTGACGGATCGAAAGAAAATATTGATTCAGTAAAGAAAGAAAATATTTACTGGAAGTATGACCTGAAAGCCATAGCATCATTCGTTACAGCTGAAAATATAGATCAAATAATTACTGATAATGGAATTGCAGGGCAAATAGGGATACTTCATATTGATATTGACGGAAATGATTATTGGGTCTGGAAAAGTATTAAAACAGTTGATCCTATAATAGTTATAGTAGAATATAACAGTATTTTCGGTTATGAAAATCCCTGGACAATTCCTTATGATGCCGCTTTTGTGAGAGGAGAAAAACATTACTCCAATCTTTATTACGGCACCTCACTTCTTTCCTTATGTGATCTGGCACAAGCTAAAGGATACTCCTTTATCGGTTGCAATTCAAATGGCAATAATGCCTACTTTGTTAAAAATGATCAGCTTAATAAGCTTAGGACATATACATCCAAAGAGGGATATGTTCAATCCAAGTTTGCTGAAAGCAGAGATCAGAAGGGAAAGCTTACCTATTTAAGAAATGAAAAGCGTATTTCATTACTTAAAGGCTTACCTGTATTTAATACAAGGACTAACAATGTTGAATTCTTATAATGAATATATTAGTATTTGGCTCCTGCGGATTTATAGGCAATTCCCTGATATCCTTTTATAAGAAAAACCCTGACGTAAGGGTCTATGGAGTCGATATAGCGGAAAAGAATGAAAAAGATTATTTCTGTATAAGCAAGGATGAAGATGATTTCGTTTCACTGATCAATAGTTCCAGGCCGGATATAATTATTAATGCGGCAGGGGCGGCGAATGTAAATCTTTCCTTTAAAGACCCTGAATGGGATTATGCATCCAATGTGTTAATGGTATTCAGGCTTTTGAATTCAATTCGCAAATCAGGACATAACTGCAAGCTTGTACAGCTTTCAAGCGCTGCGGTTTATGGAAATCCACTATCACTTCCGGTTACTGAGAATGAGCCGGTCAAGCCGGTTTCTCCTTACGGATTTCATAAGTTGCAAAGTGAGATCTTATGTAAAGAATTTGCAGAAGTTTACAATGTACAGGTAGCCATTGTCCGCATTTTTTCAGCGTATGGAGTGGGCTTGCGAAAGCAATTGTTCTGGGATCTGTATCAAAAAGCAAATGCCTCAGATGAGATCACATTATTTGGCACCGGAAATGAATCAAGGGATTTTATCAATGCTGGTGACCTTGTAAAAGCCTTAGATATTATAGGACGTTCAGGAGAGTTCAACGCTACTATTTATAATATTGCCAATGGAGAAGAGATCAGGATCAAAGATGCCGTCAATTGTTTTCTGAAACAGATTGACTGGAAAGGCAAGCTGAATTTTTCCGGTGGGAATCGTTCAGGTGATCCGCTAAACTGGAAAGCCGATATTTCACGATTGTCTTCCCTGGGTTATAAGAAAGGAATTGATTTTGCCAAAGGAATTGAATTGTATTGCAAATGGATAAAAGAATCAGGGTAGGACTTATTTACCAATACAGTGAAAACTGGATTGGCGGAACTTATTATATACAAAACCTGGTTCAGGCATTGCGTTCACTGCCTGATGAATTAAAGCCTGAGCTGAATGTGATCACTTCAACGGAAAATGAGTTCCAGCAAATTAATCAGCTTTCTTATCCTTATACCAAATGGACCCTTCCTGCAAAAGAGAATAAATTAAACATACCTCAAAGAATAATAAACAAGATCTATAATAGATTAAACGGCTATGATCTGTATTATTCCGACAGGGGAATAAATACTGCTTCCGTTGATGTTCTGTTTCCTTCCTATATAGGTATTGCTAACGGCGTTAAAAAGATTTACTGGATCGCGGACCTGCAGGAACATGCGCTTCCTCAATTCTTTACAAAAAGGGAATTAGGTAACAGGTTGCAGATCAATAAATATATTGCAAACAGCAAGGATGAAGTCGTATTCAGCAGTCAAAATGCAATGCAGATGTTCTCTGATATCTTTCCTAAAGCAACAGTAAAAAAGCATGTGATCCATTTTGCGGTTACCCATCCGAGTGGATACGGTGATCTGAATATTAATGTATTAAGAGATAAATTTAAATTAGACAAGCCTTATTACTTTGTACCAAATCAGTTCTGGAAGCATAAAAATCATTTAGTAGTATTGAAAGCTATTGAAAAGCTGAGAGTTGAAGGAATAAAGAACTTCCTGGTGGTTTTTACGGGTAAGGAGCACGACTACAGGAATCCTGCCTATACTGATGAAATAAAAAAATATGTTGCGGATCATAAGCTGGAGGATAATGTACGTTTTCTTGGGTTCATAGACAGAAAGGAACAGCTTCGGTTAATGACTGGCGCCATTGCAGTTATTCAACCTTCCTTATTCGAAGGTTGGAGCACCGTAGTGGAAGATGCAAAGGCTATGGGACAATATGTGATCGCGTCAAATATCCCTGTTCATAAAGAACAGCTCAATGAGAATGTTTCTTTTTTTGATCCTATTGATGATACTCATCTTTCTTCATTTATGAAAGAGGGCATTCAAAACGGATTTATAAAAAAGCCAGGGCAT
>JBJMLT010000381.1:0-2836 GCA_045805165.1 Flavisolibacter sp. | reverse complement strand
TAAAAAAGGAGATCCTGCTGCTTATCCGCGTTGCGGAAAAAGAATAGATCTAAATTAAATGAGAAAGTCCTTTTAAAATATTGTTCAGGTCAATGCCTTTTCCTAAAACCCCTTTAAACAGATCTCCTTCAGCCTTTGTCCTTTCCAGCATATTTTTTATAGTGAAATTAGATATCTTAAGTCCTTTTTTCACTTCATCCCAATGTAAGGGAGCAGATGCAGTAGCTCCTTTTTTCGGACGTAAAGAATAAGGCGCACAGATAGTTTGAATAGGGCGGTTCTGTAAATAATCTATATAAATTTTATCTTTTCTCTTTTCCGGACTTCTGATGAGACTGGTAAATGTGGGCAATTCCTCATGAACCATATTCGCAATTAATTCAGCTAATTGTTTCGATTGCTCATAATTGTATTTGGCGCCGAGGGGAATATAAATATGAATGCCTGTTGATCCTGATGTTTTTGGATAAGATGGTATCTCCAGGCTATCCAAAACTTTTTTAACCACCTGTGCTGTTTCTATTACCTTTTCAAATGAAATATTTCCTGGGTCCAGATCAATAACACTCCAATCAGGATACAATGGAGATTGGGTTCTTGAATGCCATGGATTCATTTCAATACAGCCAAGGTTTGCCAAGTATAATAAAGAGGCCGTATTCGTGCAAATTAGAAAGTCTTTGGGTCCTGCAGATTCACTGATTCGTTTAAATGTTTTTACCCATTTATCTACTTTACCACCCATGTTCTTATGATAAAAGCTTTCACCTTCTATCCCATTTGGGAATCTGTTCAACGATTGTGGCCTGTCAATCATATAGGGCATCATATATTCTGAGATGCTATAATAATAATTAAGCATATCCCCTTTTGATATTTTCTCTTTAGGCCAGTAAAGCTTATTAAGGTTGCTGAATTTCAAATCATGACCATCTATAGCTACAACAGCTTGCGACTGTGAAGCGTCAACTAAAGTATTACTTGCTTCCGTTTCAGTTTCTGCTACTATTTTATCGGTATCCTCTTCTTTTTCATCATTTAATTCAAATGCGGATTTGTCTTCTCTTAGTCCCTGAAAAGAAGCATGCCGCATCAATCCTTCTTTTGTTAGCTCCGTATACTTTACTTCACCTACAAGAAAAGGCTTTAACCATACGGTGGGTGCGCCGGTTGCAGGCTCTGTGGGAAAGGGACAATTTTTTGTAACTAGTGGCCTCATCTTTTTCATTAATTCTTCTATTAATGTAGAAGTATAGCCGGTTCCGGTTTGACCAATAAAATTCAATTTCCCATTTTTATATATCCCCATTACAAGTGAAGAAAATAGTCTGTCGCTTTCCTTGTTTTTCGTATAGCCACATATAATTACTTCATGTCTTTGCTCTGCTTTTATTTTAAGCCAGGTTTTAACGCGGGCATCAGGAATATATACTGAGGATTTTTTCTTTGCTATTATGCCTTCGAGATTATTACGGCGGGCGATCTCAAAAAAATCTTTCCCTATATCATCTATGTGATCGCTAAAGCGGATAATGCTGTTATCCGGAATGATCTGTTTAAGAATTTCTCTTCGCAGGTAAAGTGGTTCATTCATTATATTCCAGCCACCGATCCATAAAAGATCAAAAGCATAGAATACAAGCTGGCCTTCTTTTTTCTTTTCCCATAATTGTATGCCACTAAAATCCGGAACTCCTTCATCATTTAATACTACAATTTCTCCATCTACTACTGCATCTATATTCCATTGTTTTAATGCATCATGAACCGGTTCAAATTTTCTCGTAAATGAATTATTATTTCTGGATCTCATTTCGGCCTTGCCCGGTTTCAGATAAGCAAGGGTTCTATATCCATCAAGCTTCAATTCAAATTGCCATTCTTCATCATTAAAAGGTTCGTCTACAAGAGTGGCTAACATGGGTTTTAGATCAGAAGGTATTTTTTCTTTTCTGGAATTGGTCAACTTTCTTAAGGCCAGTTCAACAGTTGTGGAAATATCTTTTTTTACTTTGGGTAGGTCAATGAAAAGCTCTTCCTGAACAGATTTCGTCTTTGCACTCTTGCTTCCTTTTTTAGATGGTAACTTTTTTAAAGATGCAGACGATTCCCTCTTTTCTGGTTCACGTTTTAGTTTTCTTTTATGGAGGCCCATACTTATAATTACAAAAAACAAATGCCATTTAAAATAGTAAGATGCCTGGTTTTTACATAACTAATTGAATAGTAAGTGGCTATATTTTATCCACCCTTATCCACCGGTTTTCACACTTATGCACTTTTTCATGTTAATAACATATGCATTTTATTGATTTCCAATGACCAGAATGATTATTTATAATTATTTATTGAGGGATAAATATGTACAGATTATGTGTATAATAGAAATAAAAAAAATGCAAATAGAACTGAATAGGTCAGTTCCATTTGCATCAGGATCTTTTTTAAAAACTTTTAATGTACTACCAGAACCTGAAAAGTTCCTGGTATCATTTTAGATCTTCCGCCGCCACTTGGTGCCGGTTCAAAATCTGCCGTAGGTAAATAAAGGTTTCCTGTTTTTTCATCTATTGTTATAGTTCGTGCTCCTCGCTTGGTAGTATAGTTACCTAGAACAGTATAGCTGTCTGCAGAATTTTCTTTAACTGCTGTAATAGTCCCTTCTCCGTTTGAGGTGAAAACGATCTTATTTTTATTATCAAAGGCTACACCGTCGCATCCATCTCCTATTGGTAAATGAGCAACTACTTCGCCATTAGTTGCATTCATCACTACTAAGTTTTTTTCGCATCCTGCAAATAACCTTCTGGTAGTTTTGTCATATTCTAGTCCGGTT
>JBJMLT010000380.1:0-3815 GCA_045805165.1 Flavisolibacter sp. | reverse complement strand
AGATGGAGATGGATATGGTAATCCCGACAGCACAATTCAAAGCTGCGCACATCATAAAGGCTACGTACGTGACAGTACAGATTGTAATGACCACGATATAAACACTCACCCCGACGCTGTTGAAATTGCTGATGGACTTGATAATAACTGCGACGGACAAAGAGATGAAGGATTCCCTCAATTCACATTCTATCAGGACCTTGATAAAGATGGTTACGGCAATCCAAAAGTTTTTATATCTGCAAATGTTGCTCCGCCCGGATATGTATCGAACAACCTCGATTGTAACGATAATGATAAAACCATCTATCCCGGTGCTCCCGAGCTATGTGATGGAAAGGATAACAATTGCAATGGAATTATAGATGATGGCTTACCTCTGAAGCGCTTCTATCTGGATTCGGATAAAGATAAATATGGCAATGTGAAATACTATAAATATGCCTGTGCGGCTCCTGCAGGCTATGTAGCAGATAGTACGGATTGTAATGATAAAAATGCTGCTGTCCATCCCGGTGCTGCTGAAATACCCGGTAATGGAATAGATGACAATTGCAATGGTTTAATAGATGAAACCACTACTACTATTTCTGCAAATGGTATGGAATTATATCCCGAAGAAGAATCTCCTTTATCAGTTGCTGTCCATCCCAATCCTGGCATTAGCTATTTTACAGTAAGTATTAATGCAGTAGGAGCTAAGCTGGTGCAATTAAGAGTATTTGATGAACTCGGAAGAGTTGTAGAAAGTAAAAATAATCTCAATCCAAAAACAACTATAACCATCGGCCATCATTATACACCCGGCATCTATTTTATGGAAGCAGTGCAGGGAAACAAAAGAGTAATTCTGAAACTAATGAAATCTTGATAGCGATTTCCTCTATCTCATCCTAATCCTTCAAATCCTGGGAATCTTAGTTCTCTTGCCTTTCATACCTCACCTCATTCGGCTTCCCATCAAATGATTTAGGTGTGAATAGATACACCCTATCTTTCCAACCTGTCCCCCCATGATTCACTTGATCGAAGCGGTATTGCATTATATCTACATTATTCTTGTCAACGAATTTTGAAGTAGTAAGCTTGTCACCTTTTAAAGAGTAAGTTCCATCTCCTTTAAATCCCGATGTTTTTAATTCAATCGTATTATAGTTAATTAGTGAAGTAGTAGAATAAGCGCCAATGAATTGATAGTGGCCATTGCCGGCAAATATATATTTGGTGAGTGCGCTTCCACCTTGAGCACCCCATGTACCTACAATCCTTTTTGCATCATTCTTTCGATCCTGTTTTTCTGGCGACACATTATTAATGGTAAAGCTATCAAAGAACCTGTCCCAATGATCGTAGGAATAATTACAGAAGCAGGTCATTTCTCCTCTGTTATGACGTGCTTGTATAACCGCTTTCTTATTTCCAGCTCCTATAACTATGATCTGGCCATTTTCATAATCATAATAATAGCCATCAGGACGCTTTTTCTTCATCTCTGCTTCTATCATTACATAAGGTAAACCTTGCGATGTATAACCCTTGGACACATCTTCTTTTTTGTCTCCGCTATTCCTGTATTCCCATCCTGAATAATTATTATTGAATAAAGTTCTGGCCTCTTCTTCCAGGTTACCTGAAGAAGCTTCAGTAGGGAATACACTGATCAGGCATCCCCACTCAGGATTTTGTGTTTGTGAAAGAAGTATGTAATTGTTTGCTTTTTGAGTAAACCAGGTTTCAGGCACAATAAAGCTATAATCATTCAGAGAGCCTGAATTGGTATCATTCTGTTTGGATGATTTAGATGCTACAGTAGCAGTACTATCAAGGTCCATATCATTTAAGAATTTATCTACAGATGCCATATAGTTTTCTCCTGCTATATTTACCATTACACTCATTTCTTTTCCAAAACCGGTGGCTGTAATTAAAATGCATGTGAACGTAATCCCTAGATGCTTCACATTAGCAAATCCTGTTGTTACTTCCCATCCATCTGCAGTTTTTTGCGCTTGTATGGTTGGCTTCTGGTCTGTGCTTGTAGCCTTCACTACACGATTCTGCCACTCTGATTGAAAATCAGCTGTTGCACTCCCATTGCTTTTCATGCTTGGATATAAAAATATCTGGCAAAAGCTGGTGAGTCCATTTGCTGTCTTCGAATCCAGGAAAGCAACTATTCCATTTGAGTCTAAGCGCTGCCATCCTTGCGGTGGTATAAAGCTCGCATATCAAACTTTTCCTTTTGCGCAACCATGTTCAGAATGAGAAAGAATGATAATAATAACAACAATATTTTCTTCATAACAAAGAATTTCAGTTATTTGTTTCTATCAACCACCATCGATCAACGGCCAACGACCAACGACCTAGAACATCCTAATGATAGATCTTCACATTCTTATTAACCTGCTTTTCCGGAGGTAGATCAAATATTGCATCACCTACATCCGTAAGCAAACCTTCATATGTAAATCCTTTATTCACAGCCCACGTAAAATTTTGCTTTATTTCCACGGGTTTGCCAATGCCTTTAAAATCCATTTCAGCTTCCCATAAAAAACCACCATCTACTAATTCACCTTCTTCAAATGTAAAGAAGATCTGTCCCTTCACTCCCTCATCATATCCTGGTTTCAAGCTTAATTCCTCATGCCCGAATATTTTAGGTGTGGAATAAAAAGATTCACCTGGACCAATTGCAATTGTGGTCTCTCCTGAATACTTATGATCAATATTAAGCACAATTGCTTCACCACCCTCCAGTCCCCATCCTTCACAATCAAAGGATAACTTACCTATTACAAATGGAATTTCTATCCCCACCGGTAAAGGACATTTTGGTTCCTTTACTTCAAGCTTTTCTTTATAGGCTCCTTCCATTTCCCCTTCATTGCAATAATTAGAAAGTGAAGTTATTTTAAGTGACTTTAACACCTGGATCATTGAAATAACAATATCATAATAGGCCACTTTATATTCTTGTTCTCCTGAAGTTGCCAGGCGCACCCAATACAGAAAATCATTCAGATAATCTTTATATGCATATACAATGAGATGAAATTCTTTTTCATTCAGGTCTGCAAATAAGGGCAGATAATAATTACACACTTCGCGCTTTGCCTCGCAGATATCATCTTCCAGTGAAGCATCTCCATTTCCTTCTCCTACTTTATCTGATCTTTCTTCAAATTGTGCCATATTCAATTTCATCACTGTATCATATTCTATCTGTAATGCCATTCTTTCTTTTCCAATAGCTATTAAATCTTTTTGCAATTGTTGTGCTTTATCTGCAAATTCTTTTTGTACAGATAATATCACTTGATATGCAAATGGCTGGAAGGGCCTGACCACTGATTTCCCCTGCTGTTGCCTCTTAACTATTTCTTTAGCTTCGTTTTTTGCTAATACCAATTGAAGTTTTTTTGCATTACTGTATTCCTCCAAAAGATCATCCAACATTTTCTGGTAATCTCTGTGTTCTTTTTTTCTTGCCTTAGTTTCAGAAACATTCAAGCATTGCAAAGGAGGTATTATTTTATTGAAATTCAAGTAATCGGGCTGACGGTAGCGGTGCCTTATATAATCCATCAACTTTAAGGCTTTTTCTTTATCTAATCTATTAAGTCCATTAATGGCTCTGTAGGTATATGATCCACGTAAAGAATTTTCATAGCATTGAATAGCTTCATTCTTCCGTCCCTGCTTTTCATAAATAATTCCAAGAGAATTATTCGCATTATGATGATATGGAGTAGATGTAATTGCCTTTTTTAAATAGGTCTGTGCATTTTCAACATCTCCCAGAGCCAGGT
>JBJMLT010000379.1:0-3962 GCA_045805165.1 Flavisolibacter sp. | reverse complement strand
GGATTATCATAAGAAGGAGAATAGAACTCTCGTTGCAATTGCAATCCTTCATAATCTATAGTTATATCACGTGGGTCTAATTCATATCCCTGGAAATTGCCATTATAAGTTACAAAGCTTGCTATCCCCGAAAAGTTGGAGGGCCCCAATATATAGTTCTCAGTTATTATATCCAGCTTACGAATCTTTAAAGGATCATATGAAAAGATCTTGCTCCTGTCCATTAATGCGATTCCATCTAATAATACTAAAATATCTTCAGTAGCAAATTCCTTTTCGTTTTCATGTAATATCTTAATGAATTTTTGTCCACTTCTTACTCCAACATTGATCTCAGTAACATACTCTCTTAATATTTCTTCTATGGTTGTAAAGCGGGTATAATTATCGAGCTCGTAAGAGACAGAAGCTTTTCCATAAAAAGGTAATGTATCCGAAACCATGGGTCTGTTGAATATTCTAAGGCTATCTGCTGAATAGATATTTCTCGCCTGCATTGCAATATGATAATCTTCCAGTAATGGTATCTTACTTTCGGATACCCTAAAGGAATAGGTTGAATCTTCTGCAAAATTTTCAGAGAAAGGATTTACTATTTCAACATGATAGAAGCTATCTTTTTGTGTGTTGGTTTGAAAAACCATTTCATTGCTTCCATATAAATGCTTTACATCAAACCTTACCAGACCAATAGAATCGGATAGTCCGCTGAAAAATTGAAAATGCCTTCCTGGTATCGAAAGAAATAATTGAATTCTGCTGGCAGGTTGTCCGCTCCGGGAGTCAGTAACCCTTGCAGTAATAATATGCCCTTTATATTCCATAGGGAATTTTACAGCAGTACTATTTTCTTGAAATACTTTATTCCAATTAAATTTTCTCCACCCATGCGTTAGCATTAAATTATCCAATGCTTCATCACTTTCTTTGTTTGAATTATTCAAATAATAATCTGACGACTCTACTTTGCCTGTTAATTCTGAAGTAAGCCAATAATAGTCAACTATATTTAAGCTGTTTTCCTGTAGTGAATCGATTCTGAAAACGGAAGCAGATAAATTTATTCCAGGCCTTATTAATGAAGTGTCAATAAGATTTGCATTAATAACCACTTTTTTCCTGATAGCATATGCTTCTGATTCAGGAGCAATAGAGATAACATTCGTTACCACAGGTCTGTTAAACACTAACCTCTCACAAAGAGGCTGACCTTTATTGTTGAATAAAGTCAGTCTGGCAATTCCTTCGCCTAAATTCTTTCTGTCAACAACAAGCTGCGCTGCATTGTTATTCAAAAATAATTTCTCTGCTATTCTAATCTTATCTTTCGACTGTGCTATCAAATAAATTAATTCATTATTTCCTTCCGTACCATTTGAATGGATGGTAACTAACATCTGTCCGGAATCTTTAAGGGATACATTTAATACATAACCCTGATCATATATTTTAGGGAGGTCCCTTTTCAGTTCTGTGCCATCATCCAGCTTTATTATTGCTTTATAGCCAACGCCAGCGATAGGAGTAAAGGAAAACTTTCCGATTCCGAATTTTAAAGTTTCAAACCTCCTTATGGTGTCATTTTTATCTGTTATTATATATCCTTTGGAACTTATCCCTTTGCCTGTAATATCCGTTACATGAAATGCAAGTTGTGTCTGAATGCCATTCACCAGGTTTCCACCTTCCGGAAAAAAGTCTACGTGATATGTGGCAGTTGAATTGAAATTCTTTTCAGGGTCTTTTAATGAGTTGACAATTGCGATTCTTTTTTCAAAAAATATTTCAGCACCTGAATTCTTCATCCAATTTGTATATGCTCTAAACCTGTAATATCCTGTGGCAAGATTAAAAGGCAAAAAACAGGATCCGTTATCTTCATTCGGCTTTAATGAGATCTTTGATTGCCACACAGGAACATTGTTATGATCTATCAGTTCCACGTAAGCCACTTTACTCCAAAGGACCGGTTGATCCGTATTATTATCAATATGATATATTTTAAACCAGATAAGGTCGCCTGCCAGATAAAAATCTTTATCAGTATGCACAAATAATCTTTCCTGATGATATTTCTGGTAATAATCATTCAGCTTGTCGGATATAAAGTTAGAAGTTACATTCTGTGCATTAAGATTATTTCCATTCCATATAGAAAGAATAATCAGAGCCGATATATATTTTGAAATAGCTTTCATTGATATAAACTAAAGTTTACCAGAATGATGGTTTTTGAAGACTACCACCTCTGGTGGTACAATCCACGCAATAAGAGAATGAAGAATAGTAGCCTAATACAGCTGGTCCGGGCTGATATACTTCATAAGGCAAATATTCAGGGAAAAAAGTTTTGAACGAATCAGGATTATTGGCAATGATCTTTGTAACGCAGCCATCAGAATAATTCCAGTTGGAAAGCTGATCATTCGTTATAAATATCCTCTTCTCGAGTTCGGGAGAAGCTGTTATAAACCCTATTACTTCTTCATCTGAGCCCGAAAGGGAGTGAATGTTTCCATGAAGCTCAGAAGGCAATACTCCAAAGAAAGAGCCTATAGATTCTGTATTTTTTTTCATTACCTGTAAATAATCATAAGCTTCTTTGGTTAAGCTATATTGCTTTACCAGTATGCTGTACTTTATTGCCAGCTTTTCAGAGCCATTAGGAATAAATACTAGTGGCTGCTCACTTATAACATCCGCCTGCAACTTTGCAGAAGAACCTAATAAAATTACTGTAGGTTGAAATGATTTATAACAAGTATCTACATATTCCGATTGAGATCTTTGAAGGACCTTATTAGCAACTGAATCCCACTTATATAAAGAAAAATAATGGCTTCTTATTTCATACGTTTCATTAAAATCCCACCTGTAATACCAGGTACTATTTTGCGGATCATGAGTATTAACGTAAACAGTTACTCCATCATTTGCCCTCGTCCAGCCTATACTATCGATTGGAGGATTATTTTTAGCGAGAACATAATCACTCAAATACAATTTACCGTTGGAAGTCTGTATCCTTAACCGATATTCCTGCCCGGTGATTATATTGGCCTGTGCGATTCCATAAACACCTTCACCCATATCAGTTAATGTTGTGGTACTATTATCCTTACCCTCAATTATTAGAATGGCGCCGGTTTCTGGACGGAATTTTGTTGTATCGGTATTTGGAACGGTCCGGGACAGCTTAATAATAGTTGGTCCCTGCCCACTGTTAAGATTACCATCCACTACAAGGATCGATGTTAATGAAGGTGAAGCAACAATATCATACTTTTCCTTACAACCTAAAACCATAACAAACAATGCTATTGATATATACTTCATTTTCAACTTTAAAATTTAATATTAAAATTTACAAATGGGATCACACTTCCGAAGATCGATAGCTTATAGCCATTTACCAATCCATTCTCGGAAACAAAATAAACCGTATAAGGATTTTTTCTTCCTGTCACATTGTATAATCCTATGGTCCAGGAGTTATGCGTTCTCTGTTTTACCTTATGATTGCCATCCAGGTTAATTGAAAAATCGGTTCTAAAATAATCAGGTATCCGGTAAGCATTTCTGTCAGAATAAAATACACGCTCAGAATTCATGTAATAATATCTGGCAATAGGAACGGTTATTGGTCTTCCGGTACTGTAATTAACATTAACCGACAAGCTGAAGCGATGGTTTACTTTAAAATTACTTACCAGTATAAAGTCGTGAGGCTTATCGTAATTAGCCGGATAATAATTCCCGTGATTAACTGGGAAGGCGGTTGATGAGTCGTCACTTTTCAATAACACGCGTGAATAAGTATAACCCATCCAGCCATTCAGCTTTCCTTCTTCTTTTTTGATCAGAAATTCAATACCATAAGCCTTTCCTTTTGTGGGCTGAATATCAGTTTCAATAGAATGGTTCATTACAAGTGAAGCACCTGGTTTATAATCAAGATAGTC
>JBJMLT010000378.1:0-5654 GCA_045805165.1 Flavisolibacter sp. | reverse complement strand
TATAGCCCAGGATGTGATGAAAATATTTCCAAATCTCGTATATCACAATATTAATAAAGAAAGAAACCTTGATGTATACACTATGAATTATTCAGGTTTTGGTGTTATTGCCATCAAAGGAATTCAGGAACTTGTAGAAAATTCAACAAAGCAACAGGATGAAATTCAATTGCTAAAAGATAAAATTACAAAGCTGGAAAATATAATAGAAAAGCTTGCACCGGCACAATTCCAGAATGTAACTACTGCAACACTGGAACAGAACTCACCCAATCCTGCAAAGAATTCAACCAGTATTGGCTATAGCCTCCCAACAAATAATAATTCAGCACAATTACAGATAATGGACAACCTCGGTAGAACCGTAAAAACAATACCGCTCAATTCTTCTGGAAGGATCAATCTGGACCTTTCTTCATTGAGTACTGGAAATTATACCTATTCATTGGTCATAGATGGTAAAGTGGTAGAA
Source organism: Flavisolibacter sp. (assembly GCA_045805165.1). Taxonomy (GTDB): domain Bacteria; phylum Bacteroidota; class Bacteroidia; order Chitinophagales; family Chitinophagaceae; genus Flavisolibacter. The sequence continues at coordinate 5,182 of JBJMLT010000378.1, read as the reverse complement.
ACTAAAAAATTAGTAAAAGCAAATGAGTAAATAGAAAGCCTCCATTTCTCCGCTCCCCTCGACACCGAGATTTCAAACCAGATTATTGATAGTTTGAGGGATTTATAAACTAAGGAATGTATCGAGATCCTTCACGTTATACATATTAAATATAATTTATAACACTTAATGAAAGATTATTAAATTTATTGGGACTAAGAAGAGCTTAAGATGTTAATTAAATATGCTAATTAACTAATACAATTTAATTATTATTTAGCATCAATCCAATCAAGGTAATTATCTTTTGAAATAGTGAGAAACGATGCGTTTGGATACGCGGTTGAAAAAGCTGTAGGCGCTTTTATTTTCTTTGTCGGAGAGTATTTAAACTCGTATGCTGAAAGTTTACCATTTACCATTTCAATTAGGTCTACTTCTTGTTGATTATAATTTCTCCAGAAGAAATATTGAACATTCTTTTGATCGTAGAAGTTTCGTTTGATCCTTTCACTAATTAAATAGTTTTCCCATAAGGGTCCGATATCATTTCTTAAAGAGAGTAACCGAAAATCATTGAGGATGGCATTTCTTATTCCATTATCATAAAAATACCACTTCGAACTTTTGGAAACTTCTTTTCTTAAATTGGTGCTGTATGCTCCGATTCGATAAACAATGAAAACCTTTGATAAAAGGTCTAAATAATTTTCAACAGTATTTTTGCTTATTCCAAGTTGAGTGGCCAGTTCTGTATATGAAACTTCATTGCCGGCTTGAAAGGCTATCAATCTAAGAAGTTTCACAATTTTATCTGATTGCCTGATTCCTTCATAAGCAAGTATGTCCTTTAGTAAATAAGATTGGATTAAATCTGTTAGGTACTTTGATTTTTCCTGGTAAGTGGTCATCTGAAAAAGTTCAGGATAGCTTCCGAAAATCAATCGGTCTTCCAGGTTTTGCATTGTTTCCAAACCATTTTCTATTTCACCTATTTCCCTTTGAGATAGTGAGTATAAATGAAGTTGGATCTGGCGCCCTGTTAAAGGATCGCCGGTTTTGTTAGCAAGGTCGAAAGATGAGGAGCCGGTCGCAATAACAGTCAAATTAGGCATGCTGTCTATGATTAACTTCAGAATTTTTCCGATATCGGTTAATACCTGCGCTTCATCAATAATCAAAAGATTTATACTTCCTATTATTCGTTTATAATTTGCTGCAGTTCTGTTTTTAAGTAGTTCCTGAACATCAAAATCTTCCGCATTAAGAACCAGGCTTTCACCTGAATAGGACCTTCTAATCATTTCAATAAGCACTGTTTTGCCAACCCTGCGAGTGCCCATAATCAGGATGACCTTATTTTTCCGGAGAAAATGCTCAATTTGTTTTTCTAATTCTCTTTTGACTAAATTCATAGTACTTTGGTCATTACATTGACTAAATTACTTGAAAATTGGTCAACACACTGACTATTTTACTAAAATAGCCTTAAATAACGAATACATTTCCTGACAGGTAATTATTATGGCGTTTGCCTATTATGTTCAATCACTCCTCCATTCTATGGTTCAAACTCTCTTTCCCTCTTTCCAAACATAGGGTACGTTAAATTCTATGTCATTACTATTGCTTCAAAAATTTAAATGTCCACTTTTTATTTTCAGAATTCAAAATCAATAAATAAGTTCCTGGGGAAAGGTTTCCAACATCAAATTGAATATTACCATCATTAATTTCCAGTGAAGTCCACTTTTTAACCATTGCTCCTTTGATATCAACAATAGTAGCTGATATTCTTACAGCTGATTCTCTCAGCCTTACAATAAATCTATCCGTTACCGGATTTGGAAATAAAACAGGTGCTGTTAAATTATTTTCTTTCGGCTTTATTGATTGAAGCGATGCATCAGCAACAGTAGTAATTACAGCAGCTGCGGCTACTGTAACTATTATCTGCTCTTCATCATAAAGTGGAGGCACACCGTTATCTATAACTCGCACTTTAAAAGTATCAGTACCTGCTGAAGTCGGAGTCCAGTTAAAAACACCAGTAGTTGCATTGATAGTTGCGCCTGACGGTGCACCTATAAGTGAGAATGTTTTGGTTTGTCCCGCATCCACATCGGTAGCCTTGGCTGTAAATGTCAATAAAGTATTTACCGTGGCTGATTTGTTACCAATAGCCGCAAGAACGGGTGTGTCATTTACTGGTATGATTATAACTAATACTTTAGCTGGTGTTGAAACAAGACAATTCCAGGTAGACGTAAAATAAAAAGAATCTTTTCCATTATAATTCAGTGTTGGCTTATATGTTTTATTGGCTCCTGAACCTGTAACAGTTCCATGCTTGGGAGCTGTAGAAATAAGAAAGCCTAGCGGAGTAGCGCCACTTCCGGAAAGTACAATTGGCTTCGGCGTATCTTCGTTAGTGGTATCTTTTTGAGCATTAGCCACCAGAGGATTAGGCGCCTGAACTAATAAGCTTCCAAAAGGAGTTCCACCATCAGGAAATAAATTTAAATGCCTCACAACTCCATAAGTACCCGCTGTTGATATCCTGAAAATTGTTCCAACACCATAAGTTCCTCCTTTATTCGTCATTCCATAAAAATTTCCGTCATGAGATAAAACCAGGTTACCTGTTGGATTGCCACCATCAGGTATCAGATTTAACTGTCTTAATACGGTTAGAACACCGCCTGGTGTTATTCTAAAAATTGTTCCATAATTTAATGTACCGCCACTACTGGTTGTGCCATAAAAATTACCATCAGGTCCCAAAAGAAGGCTGCCTAATGGATAAGTTCCATCGGTTGCAAACGCTAAAGTTTTCAAAACACTAAGGATGCCACCCGGAGTAATATTAAATACACGGGGATTAATCCTCGTCATCCCATAAAAATTTCCATCGGCTCCCAATACAAGATTGCCTTCCGGTGCTGCACCAGTAGTTGCAGATACGAAAGCAAAAAGAACTGAAAATACTCCGGTTGTTGATATTTTGAAAATAGTACCCGATCCATTGGTACCACCGGTACTTGTCATTCCATATAGATAACCATCTGGTCCCTGTAGTAAAGAACCCAGAGGAATACCACCATCGGTAGGACTATTAAAATGATGAAGAACGGAAAATACGCCCGTTCTGGTCAATTTAAAAACAGTACCTGCACTGCCTGTTCCTCCATAGGAGGCCAGGCCATAGTAATTACTGTCTTTTGCCTGTATAAGGCTTCCTTTTGGAATAGAACCTTCTGTATTTCTAATAAAGGAATGTACAATGGTAGTAACTCCACCACATATTTTAAATATGGCGCCATTATCTGTTGATCCGCCCCCTGATGTTGTTCCATATAGTCCTTTGTCGATCGCCTGTATCATACTCTCAAAAGGCACGCTTCCCTGAATTCCACCATTGAAAGAATTTAAAACTTTAAAAGTTCCTGTACTGGATATTTTAAATGCTGTACCATATAGGCTTACACCTCCACGTATAGTCAAGCCATAATAATTGCCATCAAATCCTTTCAATAGGCTTCCACTTGGGTTTCCGCCTTCCGTTACCTGTACATAAGAATGTAAAACGGTAAGGGTGCCGGTAGTAGTCATTTTAAAAATAGTGCCTGTACCATTGGGGCCGCCAATATTTGTATTTCCATATAATAAGCCATCTGTACCTACAATAAGACTTCCAAAAGGATATGAACCTTCAACGGCATTATTATTAAAAGCATGAATTACTTGGAAATTGGTGCTGTCCAAATTGATCTTAAAAGCGGTGCCATTTGAAGAAGGACCGCCTCCATAGGTTAATCCATATAAAAAATGATCGGGTGCCTGAACAAGGTCCGATTTTATATAATAGCCATCTGTTGCAAAATTCATGTTACGGAGAACTGTAAAAATACCTGAAGGAGTAATTTTGATAAGTGTTCCATTATTATGGTTCCCACCTGTAGTTGTACCCGCATAGAAATTACCATCATTAGCCCTCAGCAGACTTCCTGTTGGACGGCCACCATCTGTCAGGTTAACGAATGACTTTAAAACAGTATATACACCCGTCCTGGTATATTTAAAAATAGTTCCATAGCCCGATGCACCTCCGGCATTAGTAATGCCATAAAAATTACTATCCAGTCCCACTGTCATTTGACCATGAGGATTTGTTCCATCTGGAGATGTAAAGTATTTTAATAAGGTATAAACTCCGGTTGGTGTCATTTTAAAAATGGTTCCATATGTATTTGTTCCGCCTGCACTGGTAAGCCCATAATAATTCCCATCTGTACCAATCGTTAAGCTTCCATACGGATTTCCACCATCTGTATTGTAATTAAAATGATGCATGATGGTCATAACACCTGTTGGTGTCATTTTGAATATGGTGCCTGCTCCAAAACTGCCACCCAAGCGTGTCATCCCGTAGTAGTTGGCATCTAATCCCTTAATAAGGTTCCCTTCCGGATTTTTACCCCATTCAGGAAATCCTTTCATAATTGAGAAATTAGTTCCGGTTGTTTTAATAGTAAAGGCAGTACCACCTCCTTGTGGTCCTCCATTAGAGGTTAAACCAACTAAAACATCCTGAGTTTTAGATTGGAGTGATAAGGATAATAATAAAATAATAAAAGAAGGATACAAGCAAAATAGTCTGGCAAACTTATAAATGGAATTCTCAGGTAAGGAGAGTTTAATAGATGGCAGATAAAGCCATGAAGGCGGAGTTTGCAGTTGTTGGTTCATAAAAAAAGAGCTTATTCTTAAAGTTAAGCTTGTTTTACCTAATAAATTTTTAAACTCTTTCCTGAAACCATTACTTTTTAGTTATCTGTCTTTTTTGAAGATCGAACTTTTTAGGATTCTTAAAAAATAGAAGTTTATATTGTTGGAATTTGGATCTTTCTTAAGCATATTTTAATTTACAGAATTATCCTTTGTTTTGAGAAAAAGAAATTACAAAGAAAAACTTCAAAATGGCAAGGTTATGACATGGATCCCAAATCAGTTTGGGAAAATAAAATGATAAAAAAAACCTTCCCTCGAAAAAGATGAAGAAAGATTAAGTGATTCCAATTTAGATCAATATTATTCTGACAACATGGTCTTGGTTCACCTTCAGATTATGATGATTATTCAGATGAATCCCATCCATAGCGATCTATCCTAGATCAAGCTATACTCGAGCCTATCCTTCCAC
>JBJMLT010000377.1:0-2573 GCA_045805165.1 Flavisolibacter sp. | reverse complement strand
TGCCATTATCTCTTTCTCCTTACCTGTCAAATGCTTTTCAACAAGGCTTATGTATTTATCTGTTACGGCCTGTACATCTGCTTCGGCATCTTTCGCTGCATCCTCACTCAATCCGTTTTTCTGTCCTTTTTTAATTGCTTCTATCGCTTCTCTTCTAATATTACGTATGGCTACTTTTGAGTGCTCTCCTTCATTCTGGCACCTTTTTACAAGTTCCTTTCTCCGTTCTTCAGTTAAAGGAGGCAAAAAAAGACGAATTAGATTACCATCGTTTTGAGGATTAATACCAATATTAGAAGCAATGATCGCTTTTTCTATAGGCTGAAGCATATTCTTTTCCCAGGGCTGAATTGTTAAGGTACGGGCATCCATAACGGTGATATTACCTACCTGACTTAACGGTGTTGGTGAGCCATAATAATCCACCTGTATTCCCTCAAGCATTTGTGGATTAGCCTTCCCGGCTCTGATTTTAACCAATTCTGCTTCAAGGTGATTGATCGCCTTTTTCATCAAATCTTCAGTCGACTTTAGATTTGCCGACACATCTCCTGATGTCATAATGTAGATTTTAATTAGCGCAAATATATTAATTAGCTAATTAGTTGATTATTGAATACTGTATCTGAATAAATTAGAAGAATTCAATTTTCCTGAGATACTGCTTCTACTATCACAGGCTCGTTTTTGATTGTAACCAATTTTCTGGCAGGAGCCACGGTTGGTTCTATATTTTGCTGAAAAGTATTCGTAATAATAAACTGTGATGGTAACCTTCTGAAATAGAGTAAAGCGCCTAAAATTGAAAAGGATGAAATAAACATTATGGTTAACAACCATGTAGATCCTAAAGATCTTCCAAACCATGCCAGGCCAACAAAGCTTAAATTATAAGCTATGCATATTAATGTAACGGCCCTATGATTCAATCCTCTATCCAGCAATAAATGATGGATGTGGGTGCGATCCGGACAGAAGGGAGATTTTCCTTTAGCAATTCGAATACTGAAAACTCTGAGTGTATCTAATAAAGGAAGCAATAAAATAGAAAAGCCAATGGCAACGGAAGAGTCCAGATGAATGGCAGAAACTGGAGAGTGTGCTACCGTAATAAATTTTATGACCAGTATGGCATTTATCAAACCAATAAGAAGTGATCCGGAATCACCCATAAAGATTCGGGCAGGATGAAAATTAAAGATTAAAAACGCCAGCAAGCTGCCAGCCATGGCAAAAGCAAGTATGGAATAAACAGGCATCCCTGCCATTAAAAAATAACTTCCAAAAAGTACAGTTGTAAAAAATCCTAATCCACCAGCTAAACCATCTACCCCATCAATCAGATTAAACGCATTTACTACTACAATAATTGTTATATACGTAAGAAGAATGCTAATTATTTCCGGTAATTTCTCAACTCCAAATAATCCATACATACCCTCAATCCGGATATTTCCCAAATGAATAATTATCGCAGTGGCAGCAAGCTGTCCAAGGAATTTCTTTCTTGCGGATAAAATAAGTATATCGTCTTTTAATCCTAAAAAGAATATAACAATTGCTGATGCAAAAAAATATTGAAACTCAGGATTATTTTTATAAATTGATAAAAGTGTAGAAAGTATAAATCCAATAAAAATCCCTACTCCTCCAAGTGATGCAATATGTTTTGTATGTAATTTCCTTTCATCGGGCAGATCATATAACTTTTTTTCTTCAGCAACCCTAATTATTGCGGGTATCGCAAGACAGGTAATAACAAAGGAAATGGCTGCTGACAAAAATATATTTAGCATTCAGCAGGGTTTTGGGGTGTAAAATTAGGATTCATTGGTTAAAGCTTTTCAACTTTTTAAATGGTTTATATCAATAATTGGTTTCCAAAGGTAATGAGTTACAATAAAATACTTTTTAATAAAAAAGGTTGCACATTTGCAACTTATCGGTTTTGGATATTGTATTTGTTGAAAAGTTTAAAATATTCATAAAATTCTATGCCAAGTCTTACAGAAATTGCTTCCCAGGTACGAAGAGATATTGTCAGAATGGTTCATGGTGCAAACAGCGGACATCCAGGTGGATCATTAGGTTGTACTGATTTTTTAACCGCTCTCTACTTTAAAGTGATGAAGCATACACCGAAACCTTTTGATATGGATGCCCATAATCAGGATATTTTTGTTTTATCTAACGGGCACATATCTCCGGTTTTTTATTCCGTTCTGGCACGCTCAGGTTATTTTGATCTTAAAGAGTTAAGTACGTTTCGAAAAATAAATTCCAGGCTTCAGGGACACCCTACTACACACGAAGGTTTACCTGGCGTTCGTATTTCTACAGGCTCCCTCGGACAAGGGATGAGTGTAGCCATAGGTGCAGCATTAGCAAAAAAAATGAACAATGATAATAATGTAGTTTTTTCTCTACATGGCGATGGGGAATTGCAGGAAGGACAGAATTGGGAAGCTATTATGTTCGCTCCTAATCACAATGTAGATAACCTGATCTCAACAATAGATTGGAATGGACAACAAATTGATGGACCAACTTTTAAAGTAAATGACCTGAGAGAT
>JBJMLT010000376.1:0-4820 GCA_045805165.1 Flavisolibacter sp. | reverse complement strand
GAACACTTACTACAGGAAAATTTCAGATTGAAGATTACAGATCTCAAATTGATGAGGAAGAGTTCAAGCGTATTGTCTATTCATTAGAAAAATACTCAGGCCATCCCCTGGCAAAAAGTATTGTGCAGGAATGGAAGATAAAAGATGAAATAAGATGGCGATCTATTGAAGAACTAAAAGGCCTGGGAATGAAAGCGACCGATATGAATGGAAATGCGTTTTCAATAGGCTCGCATCAGATAATTCCAGATGTTAATGTTGAAGAAGGTCACAATATATATGTTGTAAGGAATAATGAATTGATCGGGTGGATCGATATGAAAGATGAACTAAGGCCCGAAGCAAAACAGGTAATTAATTATCTGCATTCTAAAAAAATGAAGACAATTATACTTAGTGGAGACAGTTATTTAAAATGCCAGCAGATAGCCAATGAATTAGGGATAGACGAGATTATTGCAGGTCAAAGTCCGCAACAGAAGCTAAAAAAGGTTGAGGAATTAAGTGCTATTGAACCTACTATTATGGTTGGGGATGGAATCAACGATGCGCCATCTCTTGCAAAGGCATCCATAGGCATATCTATGAGCGAAGCCTCTCAACTGGCTATTCAAAGTGCCCAGGTGGTATTAATGAATAATGGCTTCCATAAGCTTCCGGAAGCCATAGAATTAGGCAAACAGACCTATTCCACAATAAAACAGAACCTTTTTTGGGCCTTCGCCTACAATATCATTACTATTCCAATAGCTGCAATTGGACTATTAGGTAAATTCGGACCTACCTATGGGGCTTTAATAATGGCCTTAAGCGATGTGGTTCTGGTAGTTAACTCGTTGAGACTGTTCGTGAGAAAAAGCTACTAGCTACTAGCTACAAGCTTCTCTCTACATATTGGCATATTGACAGATTTGAGGATTGACATCCTGCGGTTAATTTATTACATTCACCTACCCTTAAGTGTCATGTTCCTTCAATTGGCTTATAAAAATCTTGATCTGTACAACCTTTCGAAAAAAATGGTCATTGCCTGCTATGAATTAACTCAATACCTGCCAGAAGAAAACACTAATCAAATTAAATTGCAATTGAGGGCTTCAGCATTATCAGCTTACATACATATTGTAAGAGGGCTCTTCAGAAAATCTAAAAAGAAAAGAAAGGAATACCTTAAAATTGCTCTTCGAAGTTTAAGTGAAGTAGATTCGTATCTGGAACTATTATTTCAAATGAAGCATATTAGAAGAGAGCAAATGGATGAAATAGAAAACTCCTTATTACCTTGCTATCAGCTACTGAAAAAATTGATGAAGAATTAAGCAATGGAGATCCAATCCATATTGAAAGAATACTGGGGTTACGATTCGTTTCGGCCTCTTCAAAAGGATATAATTGAAAGTGTACTTCAGGGAAAGGATACCTTGGCTGTATTACCTACTGGCGGAGGAAAATCCATTTGCTTTCAGATTCCTGCACTTATCCGTCCCGGCATTTGCCTTGTTGTTTCTCCTTTGATAGCATTAATGAAGGACCAGGTTGAGAATTTGAAAAAAAGAAGCATTCCTGCCTTAATGATCCATTCAGGAATGAAGAGACAGGATGTGAAACGCATCTTAAAAAATGCTACTGACGATTATTTTAAATTCCTTTATGTATCACCGGAACGACTCGAGACTACATTATTCAAAGAATATTTACCCGCTTTAAATATCAACCTGATTGCAGTAGATGAAGCACATTGCATTTCTCAGTGGGGTTATGATTTCCGGCCTTCTTATTTAAGGATTGCTGATCTAAGAAAAGAATTGACCAATGTGCCTGTTCTTGCACTTACGGCTTCCGCTACTCCGGAAGTTCAAATTGATATTTGTGATAAGCTTTTTATTCCATCTAAAAATATATTCAAACAATCGTTTGAAAGAAAGAACCTGTCTTATAGTGTATTGAATCCGGATTCCAAATTTGCGAAGCTTGCTGATATTATCAATAAGATCGGAGGCACATCTATAGTTTATTGTAAAAGCAGAAAGCGTACTCAGGATGTATGCGATATTTTAAAGGCAAATACTATTTCTGCGAATAATTACCACGCAGGCCTGAATTCAGAGGAAAGAGTAAAAAGGCAGCAGGATTGGATAGACAATAAAATACAGGTGATCGTATGTACGAATGCGTTTGGGATGGGAATTGATAAGCCCGATGTAAGAAGCGTAATACATGTAGATGTACCTGATTGCCTGGAAAATTATTACCAGGAAGCAGGCAGGGCCGGTAGAGCCGGATTAAAGGCTTATACCATATTACTTTATGATGAAAGGGAATTAAATGAGCTTGCTGAGTCTCATTTAATACGCTATCCTTCAATAGAAAAAATCAAGGAAATATATCAGGCTCTTGTTCAATATTTACAAATTCCAGTGCATTCGGGATTGAATTGCAGTTACACTTTCAAATTTGAAGAATTTGTAAAAAACTTCAAATTAAAAGGAATTGAAGCTTTATACGGATTGAAAGCCCTGGAACAGGATGGATGGATGGAATTCAATGAAAAAAACTTTTCACCTTCCACAGTGATCTTTACTACATCCAAACAGGCCTTATATGAATTCTATAAAAGCCATGCGGAGCTTGAACAAATTCTTACTTCTTTATTAAGAAGCTATGAGGGGATATTCGACTTTCCGGCGTTTATTTCCGAAGCTTACCTTGCCAGATTATTAAAGAAAGATGTTGAGGTAATTAAAAATCAGTTGAAAATGGCTTCTTCACTTGGAATGATAGATTATGAGGTACCAACTGAAGATCCTCAGATCATTTTCAGAAAAAACAGGGTTGAAAGTAAAGATCTGTTATTTAATTATGCGAAATATGAAGCAAGAAAAGCTTCTTATGTAAAGAGAGTCAGGAATATGATAACCTATGTTCAATCAAATGAATGCAGAAGCCTGTTTATAGGCAAATATTTTGGAGACCATGAGAGTAAGGCATGCGGTATTTGTGATAACTGTATTAAATCTAAATCGGATAAATTAGCTGTTAATGAATTTGAATTGATATCTACTCGTATTACCAGGTTACTTTCTGATAAACCTGTAACTATTAAAGAATTAATACAAGCTTTTGATCCGGCTAAAATTGAAAAAGCATGGGAGGTAATAGAGTTCATGCAATCGGAAAATAAAATATCGGTTAATGAAAGTGGCCTTTTAGAACTTACGTGATTACCTCCTTCAACTTATATATTAATCAAAATGAATTGAAGAAAGCTTCAATTAAAGCGATCTGAGGATTAAATCTCTATATTTTTTTCAATCCAAACAGCTTGTAAAAGAGATATAAAATAGACCTATTATACAAATTCCGCTTTAAAGGCAATCTGCAGGCATTTCATTATTTGTTAAAATAGAATGATTTACTACCTCACGGCCAACCGAAAAAACACTTATCGTAATCTTCTTTTAAAGAATAATTAGTTTTTGGAAAGATATTTGAATAGGAACGATTAAATTATTTACCGTGTACGATAATCAAAAGATCTTACTACTAGATGATAATAAGGATTTGCTTCAGATCGTGCAGATCATTTTGAAAGGACAGGGATATGAAACAATTCTATCATCCTGTATTGAGGAGGCTTGCCAGAAAATAAAGATCCATAAGCCAGTATTGATTTTAATGGATGTATTCATTAGTGACCAGGATGGAAGAGAATTTTGCAATGAATTAAAGAATAATAAAGAAACCTGTGATATTAAGGTAATAATGATGTCCGGATATGATAATAACCTTGGCATGATGGCCTGGATCGGTGCGGATGATTTTATGCAAAAGCCTTTCGATTATAATGATCTGGTTGGTCGGGTAAAAAGACAAATGATTCATTCAAATCATGCATGGGCGTGAGAACAAGGCACATTGGCATATTGACATATTGAATTACAGTTCTTCGTCGCGTTCGAGCATTAATATGGCACTCTGAGGTACGATGAAATATTTTTCTCCGCTATACATTATTTCAGTAGCTCCACTTAATAGAAATATCGCCAAATCGCCCTCCTTAGCCTGTAAAGGAAGATATTTTACCTGTTCTTCATGTGCCTTCCAGGGCTCGTCCTCCGGAGGTAATGGAATTGCATAGCCGGGCCCGATTTTTATTATATACCCTTGTTGCACTTTTTCCTTGTCCTGAACACCGGGAGGTAGATAAAGTCCACTTTCCGTACGTTCGTTCGGACGGGAAGGCCTGATAAGAACGCGGTCTCCTATAATGATGAGTTTTTTCAATTTATTATCGTGTGTAATATGCATTAGGCACAATTGAATGGTCAAAATTAGGAATAAGAGCAAGAATATGAATGCAGGTAACTTAATAATATAAAGTGAAAAACGGCGTATGTTCAAATGCGTTAACTTTATTTATCAAATAAAAAACGATCAGTCATGGAAGGAAAGAAAGCTAAAATATTATTATGCGAAGACGACCCGAACTTAGGAAGTGTACTAAAGAATTATCTTGAATTGAATGATTATGATGTTACACTGGAAAGGGATGGACGATTAGGTCTTGCCGCTTTTCAGCGAGAGCAATTCGAATTATGCCTTCTGGATGTAATGATGCCAAATATGGATGGATTTACTCTTGCCGAAGAAATAAGAGATATAAATCCGGATGTTCCTCTGTTCTTTTTAAGTGCTAAAACAATGAAAGAGGACATAATTCAGGGCTATAAACTAGGGGCAGATGATTATATAACAAAGCCGTTTGACAGTGAAGTGCTGCTACATAAGATAAAAGCCATATTAAAACGTAACGAGGAGCT
>JBJMLT010000375.1:0-5233 GCA_045805165.1 Flavisolibacter sp. | reverse complement strand
AGATATTCTGCAATGCTCCACGCAATGGATATACCATCGTAGGTAGATGTGCCACGTCCTATTTCATCGAGTAAAATAAGACAGGACGGACTAATATTATTAATAATGGAGGCAGTTTCATTCATTTCTACCATGAAGGTGGATTCTCCCGCACTAAGATTATCAGAAGCGCCAACTCTGGTAAATATTTTATCCGTTAATGGTATCAATGCATCATCCGCCGGTATAAAGCTACCCATGTGCGCCATGAGGGTAATGATCCCTGTTTGCCGCAAAAGAGCGGATTTACCACTCATATTTGGTCCGGTAAGTATAATGATCTGCTGATCTGTCTTTGAAAAGCTTACATCATTGCCTATATAACTTTCTGATGGAGGAAGATTTCTTTCAATAACCGGATGACGCCCATTCTTTATCTCAAGCTCATAGCCATTGTGCAGCTTTGGCTTTTTATATTTGAATTGAAGTGAATTATTGGCAAAGCAGTTCAGACAATCAATAGTTGCTACGACCTGAGCATTTGCCTGTATGCATGAGAGAAAATCAAACAATTCATTTAACAAGCCATCAAATAACTGAAGCTCTAATTGTAACATCCTTTCTTCAGCTCCGGTTATTTTTTCTTCATATTCTTTCAGTTCCGGTGTAATATATCTTTCAGCATTTGCCAATGTTTGCTTCCGTATCCAGTCCGCAGGCGCTTTTGATTTGTGCGCATTGGTTACTTCCAGGTAGTAACCGAATACATTGTTATATCCTACTTTAAGAGACGATATACCAGTACGATCGGATTCTTTTTGCTGTATCTGTATCAGAAATTCCTTACCATGGTGGGCAATGCTTCTCAGTTCATCCAATTCCTTGCTTACATTCCTGTTAATGAAGCTTCCTTTAATGGCCAACGCAGGAGGATTTTCAATAATTTCCTTTACGATCTTATCTGCGATGTAATGACAGGGATTAAGTGCATCTGCCAACCGTTTCAGATATTCATTGGTGCTTTCTGCACAAAGATGCTTAATGATATCAACCTGCCTGAGCGATCTTGCCAGTTGAAGAAGTTCTCTGGGATTGATCTTTTTCAATGGGATCTTAGATACCAGTCTTTCCATATCTCCGCATTGTCTCATCGCCAATAAGAGCTTATTTCGAAGCTCTGTATTTAGTATCAGGTATTCCACTACATCTAACCGTTCATTGATCTTTTGAATATCCTTTAAAGGGAAAACAATCCATCTTTTTAGAAGCCGGGCACCCATGGGAGTGCAGCTATTGTCCATCACTTTTAAAAGTGATTGTCCATTTTCAACAGGACTATGAAGCAGCTCCAGGTTACGGATGGTAAATTTATCCATCCATAAAAAGTCATTCTGCTCTATTCTGTGAAGTGAAGTAATGTGCTGCAGATTGGGATGTTCTGTTTCCTTCAGATAATGTAATATGGCGCCAGCAGCTATTAGTCCAAAACTAAGTCCTTCCAGTCCGAATCCCTTTAATGAATGAGTATCAAAATGCTTCAACAACAATTCATCTGCATATTGTTGCTGAAAGATCCATTCATCCAGGTGATAGATATAAAATTTATTACCAAAATCCTCCTTGAACTTTTTTTGGTGATGTCTTTGAAAGATCACTTCTGAAGGCTTGAAACCCATGAGGAGCTTGTCAGCATATTCTTTATCGCCTTCGGCTGTGAAAAATTCTCCTGTTGAAAGATCAAGAAAGGCCATGCCGTAATTCTGATCGTTCACTATATGAAGCGCCGCTAAAAAGTTATTGGAATTGAAATCAAGCAGCTTTTCGTTGGTAGCCGTACCCGGAGTAACCATTTCAGTAACTCCTCTTTTTACAATTCCCTTAGCTTCTTTAGGATCTTCCAGTTGATCGCAAATAGCCACTCTGTAACCTGCTTTCACCAACTTATGGAGATAAGTATCTAGCGCATGATGAGGAAAGCCAGCCAGATCTGACATGGCGGCTGCGCCATTATTTCTTTTGGTAAGCGTTATTCCAAGGACCTGAGATGCTATGATAGCATCCGGACCGAAGGTTTCATAAAAATCACCTACACGGAATAATAGAACAGCATCAGGATATTTCGCCTTGATGGCTTTATGCTGCTGCATTAATGGCGTTTCTTCAATCTTTGACTTACTGCTCATAGCGATGTAAGCAAAAATAGCCCTGTGAGCCATATTCAGATTGATAATGCCAGGATTTTTATCCACTAATCACTACCATTACATTTGCGTCAAATTGACTAAGAATGCGTAAGCTTTCTATGGACGAATTGAACCGGAAAACTGTGGAGGAATTTAAAGAATCAAGTAAGGTTCCGGTGATTGCCGTATTGGAAAATATTCGCAGTGCCTATAATGTGGGAAGCATTTTCAGGACCGCTGATGCATTTTTATTGGAAGGGATCTATATCTGTGGTTATACAGCACATCCTCCCCATAAGGAAATAAAGAAGACTGCTTTGGGAGCAGATGAAACAGTTCAATGGAAAGATTTCAAGAATATAAAAGATGCTTTAGCTGAACTTCGGAAAGCAGGATATAAAATATATTCTGTGGAACAAGCTGAGAAAAGTATTAGTCTTCAGGATTTTAAAGGAAATGGTGAAAAGATCGCCGTTATTTTTGGCAATGAAGTGACCGGAGTGGAGCAGGAGACTATATTAGAAAGTGATGGCTGCATTGAAATCCCTCAATCTGGTATGAAGCATTCGCTAAATGTTTCGGTAGCAGCCGGTATTGTGCTTTGGGAAGTAAGTAAAAATGTTAGAGATCTTCCCTGACAGGGAAAATTTCATCCCTTAACAAAAACACGATTCAAGGAAACTGACGATACAGTTAGCATTTTAATGTTAGATGGATTTATGTGATAAGGTTATGGGTTGGCTGGAGGTTGGCTTATAGTTGGCTTATAGTTGGCTTTGAGTTGGCTTTGATATGGCTTTGAGTTGGCTTTGATACGCTTTAAAGGATGGAGGAAGGAAAAATGTAAAAGGAAAAATTAAAAATGAAATAACGGTTAGGCAAGTTAAATGAAAGCAAATATAAATCATCTCTTTGACCTAAAGAGTTTCAAATATGAAAATTTAATTAAATGGGTGTGGACTGTGGACCTGTGGTCCGTGGACTGATTTTATTTTACATTTGCCTCTATGTCGAAAGTAAAAAATTACCTTTCACTTATAAAATTCTCGCATACCATTTTTGCGATGCCTTTTGCCATGATAGGATTTTTTCTGGGTATATTCAGCTATACAACGGGATATGATTCTCCATGGAATTATAGAAGGGCAACCGGATTGGATCAAGGAATTATCAAATGGAACTATAATCCTTATATAAAGCTTTTGCTGGTTATACTTTGCATGATTTTCGCCCGAAGCGCAGCTATGGCCTTTAACAGGTACCTGGACAGGAAATATGATGCTCTAAATCCGAGGACAGCAGTCAGAGAAATTCCCAAAGGAATAATAAGTCCGAATAATGCGCTGGCTTTTACAATTATTAATTGCCTGTTGTTTGTATTAGCTACATGGTTTATAAACAGGATCTGCTTTTTCCTTTCTCCTGTTGCGTTAGCGATCGTTCTTGGATATAGTTATACTAAAAGATTTACACCTCTATGTCATTTAATATTGGGCTTAGGACTTTCACTAGCGCCCATAGGAGCTTATCTGGCAGTTACTGGTGAATTCAGATGGCTGCCTATATTATTCTCTGTTGCTGTAATATGCTGGGTTAGCGGATTCGATATTATCTATGCGTTACAGGATGTTGAATTTGATCAATCACAAAAATTATATTCGATCCCAGCGTGGCTAGGTAAACAAAAAGCATTGCATTTTTCAGAATTGCTGCATCTATTAAGTTTGTTGGCTGTTATTGCGGCAGGGATCATTGGAGATTTTAGCTGGCTATACTGGATTGGAGTATTTGTTTTTGGCAGTTGTCTTATTTATCAGCATTCTATTGTGAAGCCAACAGATCTCAGAAAAGTCAATTTAGCTTTCATGACCATGAATGGTATTGCAAGTGTGGTATTTGCCGTATTTGTAATAGCGGATCTTTATTTGCATTGATAGAAATTGAGAAGATAACAAGATTCATTTATGGCGAGAGTTTTAGCAATTGATTATGGAAAAAAGAGAACAGGAATAGCTGTAACTGATCCGCTAAAGATCATTGCCACCGGATTATGTACCATTGAAACGCCAAGGCTTATCGTTTTTTTAAAAGAATATTTTGCAAAGGAGCAAGTAGAACAAATTATTATTGGAATGCCTGTGAACTGGGATGATACGGATACGCATGCAACTCCTTTAGTAAAAAGCTTTATAAAGCAACTGCAGAAACATTTTCCTACCATTCCTGTTTTGGAAGTTGACGAGCGGTTTACATCTAAAATGGCCTCACAAGCAATGATTGAGATGGGTTTGAAAAAGAAACAAAGGCAAAATAAAGCCCTAGTGGATGAAATTGCTGCGACTATAATGCTACAGGAATTTCTATCTAAAATTTAGATTTTTAGTTACTAATTGAGGTAAAAGTTCATTGTACATTTGCCTGATTTGGAATAATTATCCGGAAATTAAACTGTTATTTGATGATTTTGCCAATTGTAGCATATGGAAATCAGGTATTAAGAAAAGTAGCTGAAGAAATAGATAAAGATTACCCTGGCCTGGACAAGCTTATAGAAGATATGTGGGAAACCATGTACGCCAGCAATGGAGTGGGACTTGCTGCGCCTCAGGTAAATAAATGCATTCGCGTGTTTGTAATTGACAGCGCCCAGATCTTTACAAATATGAATGAAAAAGATAAGGCAGAAGATAATTATCCCGACGCACCGGGAATTAAACAGGTGTTTATCAATGCGCACATTATAGAAGAACATGGAGATGACTGGAACTATAATGAAGGCTGCTTAAGCATTCCAAAGATCAGGGAAGATATTTTAAGGGCTGAGGAAGTAACTATTCAATTTCAGGATGAGCATTTCCAGAATCATACTAAAACTTATAATGGCGTTACCGGAAGGATAATCCTGCACGAATATGATCATATTGAAGGGAAATTATTCATTGATCATATTTCTCCATTGAAACGAAAGCTCCTTAAACGGAAACTAGATGATATTTCGAGAGGTAATGTTGATGTTGACTATAAAATGTCATTTCCTAAAAAATGAAATACCAGATCATTTTTTATTGTTT
>JBJMLT010000374.1:0-5258 GCA_045805165.1 Flavisolibacter sp. | reverse complement strand
GAAAAGCAAACTTAGCGCGTGAGGACCTTAGTGTATTTTTAAATTTTGGAATTCGATACAGGATTATTCCCTGATCTGTGCATTTTATTTACACATTTATTTGTGCAGTTTTCTTATTTTCCATTTCATCAGACTCACATTTCTTAAAATGCTATTTGGGATTTTGCTAACTTAACAATCAGACAATAAAAATTATGAAAGTATCGGCATTTCTTATTGCATTGCTGATCACCTTAGTTACCTGCCGTAGTCAGGAAAAAACAGATCAAAAGGATCTGTTGATGAAATACACAGTCTTTAACCGATCCATTTCTACTGGTACAATGGCCGGAACTATTCATTTAAATGAAGCGGAAGGAGTTGGAATTGCGTGGGTTAACGGACAGGAATTTAAATATGGAACCATTGAATTTGACGTTAAGGGCAAAGATATACTTCAACAAAGCTTTGTCGGTATTGCTTTTCATGGACTTAATGATTCCACTTATGAAGCTATATACTTTCGACCCTTTAATTTTCAGTCAAATGATCCGGTAAGGAAATCCCATGCTGTTCAATATATTGCCAATCCAAAGTATGACTGGCCAAGGTTACGGTCTGAGTTTCCAAATAAATATGAACAACCGGTTAACCCCGCCCCTGATCCAAATGCATGGTTCCATGTTCGAATAACTGTTGAATCAAATACTATAAATGTCTTTGTCAATAATAGTAATGACGCTTCCCTTACAGTAAAGCCTCTTGTTTCTTTAGCCGGCAATAAGATTGGCTTCTGGGCTGGAAATAACTCTTCCGGCGATTGGAAAAATCTAACCATACATTCTAAGTAAAGCATCTGCCTTCTGGACCGAGGCATATTTTATAGCCCGATCATCATGTCAACTATCAACCTTCTCTCTGCGAACAACTCTGTTTCTCTGGTCCTCTGCGGTTAAATTCAACTTATCAACTTGTCAACTTGTCAATAAATATCTAATTTTAACCGCATCTCTTTCAACTGCCTGTATTAATGTTTTAGCTTTCTTTTATTGGTTCTATTCCGCACATGAGATTATCTGCGACTATACTACAATTATGAATGGAAACAGAGCTTATGGACCCTTTGATCATTAAAAGCAGATCATTTAAACAATTTGAGAGGCTGTTAATGGTATTAGTTCTGCCTATCGTGGCTATTGGCATTATTTTATTTTTCAAATGGATAGCAACATTTACTGTTCTTATTACCCTTCCTACCTATTTATTCTTTGTTGTAGTAAGCTATGCGATCTGGCTTATATGCCGCAGACTATTCTTTTATTTTAAATTCTCAGATATCAACAAAAATTATAAATTTTTCTGGATCTCTTATATTCCTGCATCCCTTGCTGCAAGTTTTACGATATCTTATTTCAGCCTTTATATATGGTTTTCATCAGACATCTTTTTTGCAAAACCTTTCATCCTTTCTTCGGTCCTCGCAAGTCTAACTGCGCTTTTTCTCTCTTCTGTATATGAAGTCATTCTTCTTTATATTCAGCATGAGCAGGAGCAATTGCAAAATGAAAGGTTGAAGAACAAGCAGTTGCTTACACAAATAAGTTTATTGAATAATCAGGTGGAACCTCATTTTCTTAGTAATTCTCTTAGCTTTTTGCAGCCAATGGTTAATGAAAATGCCCAGGCAAATGATTTCGTGATCGGGCTCAGTCGTTTATATTATAACCTTGTAGAGTTAAAGGACCACCCATTGATTAGCCTGGAAAGGGAAATGGATCTGCTACACCAGTATTATCAGCTAATGCAGCATCGGTTCCCAAATAGCTTAGAATTACAAATAGATTATAAAGCAAACCATTGGAAACAAAAACAAATTCCGCCATTTAGTCTGCAGTCCTGTTTTGAGAATGCAATTAAGCACAATACTTTTTCACAGTCAGTTCCCTTGCTGTTTTATATTCAAATTCATGATGAGAAGATCATATGTAATAATAAAAAATCGATAGTGGATGTTTTATCGGAAACTACTCATACAGGACTTCAATCTCTTAATGAACGCTTCCGTTTAATAATCCATAAACCAATTGAATTTATAGACGGTAATGATCTGTTCACGATTATTTTGCCATTAAATTCTTAAATTATAACTCCTTATCCTCACTGAATGGATTCACAATTAATAATGAATAGGGATAAGAAATTAATAATATGGTTTGTAGATTATTTTATAAATTACTTTATCCAAAATTTATTTTTATTCGTATAATAATATCGATCAATATGGTTTATTATGAAATATAAATTTGGCATATCAATTTTTATTGCTGGTTTAATAATAGTCATAGTCTGTTTTGTCGCATTTTCAAAGCCTGCAAAAAACAGTTCAAACGGTTATGCAGTTATAGAGTTATTTACGTCTGAAGGTTGCTCCAGTTGCCCTCCGGCGGATGAAGCTGTAGGCTCCTTAATTAAAGAAAACCAGGCTAACGTTGCTGTTCTGGCCTTTCATGTGGATTATTGGGACAACCTTGGATGGAAAGATCCTTTTAGTAGTTCAAATTATACAGAACGTCAGCGGCAATATGGAAATACATTTCATCTGTCCAGTATTTACACACCTCAGGCAGTAGTAAATGGATCGGAAGAATTCGTAGGATCAAGTCGTCATGAATTACATGAAACCATTAATAGAGAATTGGCTTCCACTACCAACAGAGCTATTCGTTTAACTGCCTTCGAAAATGGAAAGAATAAAATAGAGGTGCAGTTTAGTACTGCCATTAGCAAATCAGAAGAATTAAATATTGCTCTTGTTCAACTGCATGCAGTAAATGCTATAAAAAAAGGAGAAAACCATGGGAAAACGCTTGATCATTACAACATTGTACGTTTATTCCAGGTGATTGCTTTAAGTAAAACAGGAAACGGATCTCTCAATTTTACTCTCCCGGAGGGATTATTTGCTAAAGATTGTAAAGTAATTGCCTTTTCGCAGGAGATCAATTCACGTAAAATAACCGGAGTTAAAGAAACAGAGATCAGCCAAAAAAGTTCTACCTTCTAAGTTGAAAATAGCAGCTATAAATGTCTAAAAAGGACAGTCAACATCTATTGAAGTTTCTTAAATCAATTGATAATAATACAGTAGAGTTAGTATTATGGCTAAGAGATTTTGCATGGGATTTATGTCCTGAAGCCAATGAATTAATTTACGACAATTACAATGCAATTGCATTTGGTTGGTCGCCTACGGAAAGGTTAGGCCACACCATTTGTACTATAGCCGTTTTGCGGTCTAATAAAAATATCCATTTCGGATTTTATTGGGGAAGTGAACTATCAGATCCGGAAAAGATGCTGTTAGGTAAAGGGAATCAATATCGCTATCTTTTAGTTACAGATAAAAATAAATTTCCCAAAAAATATATTAAAAAGCTCGTTTTGGAAGCTTATTCAAATTCACTTTCAAAAATTAAAGATCCAAAGGAAATAATAAGTGGTAAAACAATAGTGAAATCAATCTCACTTAAAAAGCGAATTTCCAAAACGAATTAATATTTGCTTTTGCTTTCTCTTTGACGTGAAAGACCAATTGAAGAGAGGCTTCATGAGCCGATTTAAATTGTAAATCGTAAATTGTAAATTAAATATTAACATATGAACGCCAGAAGAAAATTCCTTTTACAAACAGGTACGCTTGCATTAGGCGGGCTAGCATTTCCACGCCTTGCAGGAGCCTCCTTTTTTCCACCCTATAAAAAACAACGGCCTATTGGGCTCCAGCTTTATACGCTTGGAGATCTTATGATAAAGGATCCCAAAGGTACTTTGCAAAAATTAGCTGCCATTGGCTACAAAGAACTAGAAAGCGCAGGTTCAGAAAAAGGGAATTTCTATGGCTATAAGCCTAAAGAGCTGGCAGCATTAATAAAGGAATCTGGTATGCATTGGCGTTCTGCACACGTTGGAGGAGCTCCGTTTAGAATGGACCAGATTATGAAGATGGCAAAATCGGCTGAAGATTCAGCACGAATAAAGAAAATGATGGAGCGGTTTAAGAATATGCCTAAAGCCCTTAACCTTAAAGAAAATTTTCAGGAATTGGCCGACAATGCTGCTGAAGGCGGACTTAGCTACCTCGTTTGTTCAAGCATACCTGTAAATACAATGGATGAAATAAAAACAGCAGTGGAAGTATTTAATAAATCTGGCGAAGCCTGCAAAAAGGTAGGTGTGCAGTTTGCTTACCATAATCATACAACAGAATTTGATAATGTAGAAGGCCATAGGCCATTCGATTATATTCTGTCCAATACAGATAAGAATTTAGTTAAAATGGAACTGGACCTCGCATGGGCTACAAAAGCAAATCAGGATCCCCTTGAATTGTTTAAGACTCATGCCGGACGGTTCCCGCTTTGGCATGTTAAAGATCTTGATGCCACTACAAAAAATCCAACCGAAGTAGGAAAAGGTTATATTGACTTCAAGCGCATTTTCGATCATGCAGAAGATTCCGGAATGAAATATTTCTTTGTTGAGCAGGATGGCGCACCGCATCCTTTGGAAGATGTAACGGTAAGCTATAACAATTTAAAAAAGTTGATGGCTTAGTTACCCCGATCATTCTTTTACTTAAAATTCCTTTAAACTCATAATGGATGGCTTTGCTATTTTAACTTTATTAATTGTTCTCACTGCTGTCTTTAGTTATATAAATAATAAGTTCATTAAGCTGCCATCCATTATTGGGATCATGTTCCTCTCCTTATTATTTTCTTTAATTATAGTTTTAACAGGTGAATTTCAACCAGCCATTTTACATATTCCTTCCAGACTGGTAGGTTCAATAGATTTTGAAGCTTTCTTAATGAAATTCATTCTGAGCTTCCTGCTATTCGCCGGTGCAGTTCATATAGATGTGCATAGCCTTAGGAAAGAGATGGTCCCAATAATTTCTTTTGCTACTATAAGCGTGCTTATATCAACTATTTTAATAGGTGCAAGTTTATATTGGATAATGCCTTTATTTGGTTATCAAATCGACTTTATATACTGCCTTCTTTTTGGAGCTCTCATTTCTCCTACCGATCCGGTCGCTGTACTTGGCATTTTAAAAAGCGCGGGCATACCTTCCTCTCTCGAAATGAAAATAACAGGTGAAGCGCTTTTCAATGATGGAGTAGGAGTAGTGGTATTTATTAGCATTATGGACATAGCATCAAGCGGTAATGGTTATTTGTCCGTAGGTCAGATAACCTGGTTATTTATAAGAGAAG
>JBJMLT010000373.1:0-2625 GCA_045805165.1 Flavisolibacter sp. | reverse complement strand
ATATCCATTCACGGTTAAATCTTTTTCCCGCTTTGGATAACTCAATCTTCATCTACTCCGTTTTTAGAGTATCTTCTTATAACCCCTGTTTTAGAATTTTTAATGAAGTCAAGTATTTCTTGCTTAAGTGGACTATCAGCTATTTGTTCATTAACCAGGTTTACTCCTGATGCAGTGCTGTGATTTGCAATAAATAAAAGATGATATATCTGTGAAATGGTCTCTATCTCTTCTTGCGGAAATTTTCGACGGTGAAGGCCAACCGCATTTATTCCCATGTAGCTGATTGGTTCCCGTGCTGCCTTTACATAGGGAGGCACGTCTTTTCTTATGGCGCTTTGGCCGCCAATGTAAGCATGCTTTCCAATCCGTGTAAATTGTTGAACGCCGCATAATCCTCCTATAATGGCAAAATCTCCTACCTCAACATGCCCTGCCAGTTGTACTCCATTGGCAAGAATAACATGATCACCTACAGTGCAATCGTGCGCCACATGAGAGTAGGCCATTAATAGACAATGATTGCCAACAACAGTTTTCCATTTATCTCTCGTTCCGCGGTTTACGGTTACACTTTCGCGAATGCTTGTATAGTCACCTATTTCAACTGTAGTTTCTTCCCCTGCAAACTTTAAATCCTGTGGAATAGCCCCAATTACGGCTCCGGGAAATATTTTAGAATTTTTACCAATAGTGGAGAAGGGAAGGATTACAGCATTCGACATAATATGAGTACCATCCCCGATACTTACTTTTTCATGAATAACAGCAAACGGATCTACAGTTACATTGCTGCCCAGTTGTGCATTAGGATGGATAAAAGCGAGCGGAGAAATCATACTCTTACTTTGGGTTTCTTTACAATTTGAGCAACTAAGTCTGCCTCAGCTATTAACTTTTCGCCGACAAAAATAGTCCCTTTCATTTCACAAATTCCACGACGTACAGGATTCATTAATTCCATTTTCAGTATTAATGTATCACCAGGTACAACTTTGTTTTTGAATTTACAGTTATCAATTTTTAAAAAGTAAGTATCATAATCGTGTTCAGGATCATCTGGTATTGTTAATATGCCACCTGTCTGCGCAAGTGCTTCAACCTGCAATACGCCTGGCATTACACAGTTCCCAGGGAAATGGCCCTGAAAAAAAGCTTCATTATAAGTAACGTTTTTAATAGCCACAACATATTTCTCATTCATCTCAATTACCTTATCTATCAGCAAAAAAGGATACCGGTGCGGAAGTTTCTTTTCTATGGCATGAACATCATATAACGGTGGCTTATTTGGATCGTAAGCAGGTACTTGTTGCTTGTTCCTGTGCTTTTTAATGTGCTCTTTAATTTTTTTAGCAAAGGCAACATTAGAAGAATGTCCGGGTCGGTTAGCTATAATATGCGCTTTTACCGGTAATCCTATAAGTGCAAGATCCCCAACAACATCCAGCAATTTATGCCTGGCTGGTTCATTGGGAAAACGCAGATCAAGATTATTCAATATGCCGCCTTCGTTAACTTTTACCTTTTCTTTTTTAAATACTTTGGAGATTCTTTGCACCTGTTCATCACTTACAGGTTTGTCTACCACAACTATGGCATTATTGATATCTCCTCCTTTGATCAGGTTATGATCAATCAGATATTCCAGTTCATGGAAAAAACAGAAAGTTCTGCAGGGAGCTACCTGCTCATTGAAATCAGAAATGTGCTTAAGAGATGCATGTTGGGTTCCTAATACTGGTGAATTAAAATCAATAAGTGTATTGATACGAAATTCATTATACGGAAGAGCTACCATTTCAACCTTCTTATTCTCATCTGAAAAAGTAATATTGTGCTGAAGTGTGTAATATACTTTTGCTGCGTCTTGTTTTTTTATTCCCGCTTTTCGGATAGATTCAACGAATGGACCAGAGCTGCCATCCAGAATCGGTACTTCAGTTCCATCAATTTCAATAATTACATTATCTACCTGGTTCCCAACTAGGGCTGCCATTAAATGTTCTATTGTACTAACCCTTGCGCCGTTAGATTCAATGGTGGTGCTTCGGGTAGTTTCCACAACATTATCTACATCTGCTTTTACAGATGGTGAGCCCGATAGGTCCACTCTTTTGAATACAATACCCGTATTTGGTTCTGCAGGCTTTAAAACCATTTTCACGTTCTGCCCTGTATGTATGCCAACTCCTCTAATCGCGACCTCAGAAGCCAGGGTATGTTGAAATTCAGTGTTATTGTTCGGCTGCATTCGGCGAAAGTATGAAAGAATCCTACTATAAACCAAGCGATAACAGATAAAAGCTTTGTAAATACGAAAAGGAAAACTGTACGTATTTAATGCATTAATCGTTTACTTTTTCAACTTTAGTCATGTTTATGTAAAAACAGTTATAACTGAACCTTGCTCGCTTTTCTCTTTACTCCTCCTTTGTCTCTTAGCCTTAACTTTGCCTCTCTCATGCAACAATTACCATCTTCAATTGAAAATTCCTTTTCAGATACCGGCCATTTAACAGAAGTGGTGCATGAAGTGGAAAAACAAATTCCCGGTTCAGTTAATTATTTGATTCGCAGGTATATAAAGCCACAACATTTTATTGCTGATGAATTAGGAGTGCT
>JBJMLT010000372.1:0-2101 GCA_045805165.1 Flavisolibacter sp. | reverse complement strand
GTGGCTAGAACTGAACCTATAATTCTAAGAATTAATTTGGTGTTCATAATGGCTTGTAAGAGAACAAATATTAGTAGATGAATTACTATTATCCAAAACCTCCACAAATATCCACCAATCCCCCAATACCACCAATACTACGGTTTCAGTACTACCTTAACACAATCATCCTGTTTCTTTTTGAAAATCTCATAACCATGCGAAGCATCCGACAACGGCAGGTGGTGAGAAATAATATCATTTAAAACAACTTTTTTATTAAGCACAAGATCAAATAGTTCATCGACATATTTATGTACGGGCGCCTGTCCGAAATGCACATGCAATCCCTTGTCAAATATGCGGTGGACAGGGAAATTATCAAACGTAGTTCCATAAACGCCAACAATGGAAACATGCCCGCCTCTTCGAACTGCTTTAAAGCAATTTTCCATCACTTTCGAAGATCCTTTTTCCATATTTACCGCCGCTTTTAATTTTTCGCCAAACGATCTTTTTGCTTCAACGCCTACTGCATCTACACAAACATCTGCACCTCTGCCATTGGTCATATCATATATCTTTTGTATCAGGTTGTCATCATCTGCATTTAATGCTTCTACCTTGTTTACTGCGACTGCTCTATCCAGGCGGTATTTTTCAGGATCAACAGCAATTACTCTTTTAGCGCCTCTAAGCCATGCGGCCTTTTGAGCCATCAAACCAACTGGTCCTGATCCGAAAATAACTACTGTTTCTCCACCACTTACTCCAGCCCAATCAATTGCTGACCATCCTGTAGGAAAAATATCTGTAAGAAAGAGAACCTGGTCATCATCTAAACCATCTGGTACTATGCGCGGACCAAAATTCGCATAAGGAACTCTTACATACTCAGCCTGACCTCCGGCATATCCGCCGTATAGATCAGTATACCCAAATAAGCCGCCTCCTTTACCTTTTGTCATGTCACCTTCCGGACCATAATACTTTGGATTCGAATGTTCGCAATGTATCGGAAGATCATGGGCGCAAAAGAAACATTGTCCGCACGCAATTGGAAATGGAATAAATACCCTGTCGCATTTTTTTACTTTAGTTACCGTTGAACCAACTTCCATAACAGTACCCATGAATTCATGTCCCATTACCTGATCTTTCAATTGCGGAAAAAAGCCATCATAAATATGAAGATCAGATCCGCAAATGGCAGTTGAGGTTACTTTTAAAATTATATCCTGTGGCTGATCTATTTCAAGATCCTTAATGGTATCGACACTAATATCTCCAATCTTGTGAAATACCGCTGCTTTCATTTGTTTGTATTTGTATAAAGAACATCATTTATACAATTTGAATACCAATGTTATCATTAGTAGTAATGGTAGTATTATATCTGTCCTTCTAAAAACTTTGTTGATAGTAGTGCGATGAGATTGGTGGGATTCTTCTATTACCTGTTTTTTGTTTTTCATATAAATAAGAATTTGGTTATCTTTTCTGTTCCAGGTTTTTTTTAATACAATTAACTACAGAACCTCAAAAATGCTTATGAGAAAATTATTTATCTCCATATCACTATTGCTTTTAATTTTCATTCACTTAGATGCGCAAACAAATCTTTCTCTGCCGCGAAGTTCTCCGGAATCAGAAGGCATCAGCGCCAATGCTATAAATACATTCATTGATTCAATTAATAATAGCAGGCACGAATTTCACAGTTTCATGTTATTACGACATGGAAAAGTAGTTGCAGAAACCTGGTGGAAACCCTATCGCGCTGATCTAAAGCATACTTTATATTCTTTAAGTAAAAGCTTCACTGCAACTGCAGTAGGTTTTGCCAGGGCAGAAGGCAAATTGCAACTAAATGATAAGGTAAGTTCATTTTTTCCTTCTGAATTGCCAGATACATTGAGTGCTTATTTAAAGGAGCTGACAATAAAAGATCTGCTTACTATGTCTGTAGGTCAGGAACCGGATCCTACCGGACTTGTTGTGCAGGATTCTAATTGGATCAAACGTTTCTTATCACTTCAAATAAAGCATGAACCGGGTACAACCTTTCTGTATAATTCAATGGCTACCTATATGCTCTCTGCAATTGTTCAGAAAGTAACCG
>JBJMLT010000371.1:0-4092 GCA_045805165.1 Flavisolibacter sp. | reverse complement strand
GCCTTTTTCCATTACATCCTTTGTTGAATAGCCCAATAGCTTTTCAAGTCCTTCACTTATATATACATATTTTCCTGTTCTTATATTATAAGATGCAATAATAGAGGGAGTAGCGTCGGTAATTTTCTTTATGAATGTTTGGTTTTCTTTAAGCTCCTGATTGATCCTGTATTCTTCCGTAACATCCTGTGTGGTACCTATCATTTTAACAGGCCTTCCTTCTTTATCAATTATAAATTCTCCCTTACGGTGAACTGTTTTTATTTTTCCAGAATCTAAAACAATCCTGTATACTTTGTCATAAACTGTATTATTCTTAATACAATCATTTAAGTAATTAAGAACTTCTTCTCTCTCATCAGGGTGAATAAAATTTTCCCATTGCATCCTCGTTATTCCAGAAGTTTTATCTAATTCATAAATATTATACATTTCATCGGACCAGATATATTCATTAGTGATCAGGTCAATGGACCAATTTCCTAAATGGGCCATACTTTGAGCCTGTTTGAAATGCTTTTCGCTTTCTTGTAATTTTTCGATCAGATTTTCTCTTTCTGTTATATCCTGCGCAGTACCGATCATCATGTAAGCTTCACCGCTATTGTTTGTAAGAACTTCTCCGGTGGCTCCAATAATGCGAACATCACCTTTTGCGCTGATGATCCGGTGCATGAATTTCCAGGGCTTGTTTGTAGCAGCAGAATGATTGATCTGCTTTAATACCCTTTCTTTATCTTCCGGATGTACAAATGAAATGTAACGTTCGTATGTAATTGTTTCTGATTGGGGTTCTAATCCATAGATACGGTATAATTCATCAGACCATGAAACAGTATTTCCTTTAATGTCCCAAGACCAGTTTCCTACGTGTGCGAGAAACTGTGCTTGCTTATAAAGATCCTCGCTCTTTTGTAATTTATCAATTAATGTCTGCTTTTCAGTTATATCCCGTTCGGTGCCAACTACAAAATATGGGTTACCATTTTTATCTGTTTGAACCTTTGCAATCGAACGAAGGGTTTTAACATTGCCATCTTTTGAAATAATGCGGAAGGTAAAATCTCTTGTTTTTTCTTTATCAAAAACATTTATATTATTTGCTACATATTCCTTGTCCTCTGGATGTACAAATGAAAGTATCTTTTCTGTGTTCATTGGTTCCGATTGCGGCTCCAATCCATAAATTTTATAAAGTTGATCTGTCCATTCAAGAACCTGGTTTTTAAAATCCCAGGTCCAATTACCCATATTGGCTAACTCTTCCGCCTGTTTGTATATAGATTCTTTTTCCCTTAGTTGATTAGTTAATTTTTCCTTTTCTGTTACATCCTGAGCCGTACCTATCATTCGTATCGGAATATTATTTTCATCTTTTACAAACTCGCCACGGGCATGAAGAATTTTTTCCTGGCCATTATGAAGTATGATCCTATAATAAAAACTAAATGGACCATCCTGTTCAATAGATTTACTAATAATGTTTTTAACAATTTCCTTATCATCCGGATGGTTAAATGTTTCAATAAAAGCTGAATTAATTGTACCTGATTGGGGTTCAAGTCCATATATGCGATACAATTCTTCAGACCATACCAATTCTTTTGTTTTTAAATCCCATTCATAATTACCGATGTGTGTTAATGATTCAGCTTGCTTATATCTTTCATCACTTTTTATGAGTGCATCTGCAGTTTTCTTTTCTTTATCAATATCAAGAATAATTCCTATGGTTTGCCAAACCGTTCCATTCGAATGTCTTTTAAACACTGATTCATAACTCCGTACCCATCGATAGTTTCCATTTTTATGCTTTATCCGATAGTCATAAGAAATGGTTTCATTTCCTTTTAGATTCGAAATTTGCTGTAATCTGGTTTTTAATACATTTCTGTCATCCGGATGAATAAGATTTTCAATGACATTATCTCTGAAAGTGTTTAATTCGTTTTGGGAGTACCCAAGGATCTCTCCTAATTTATTATTCGAATAAATGCCTTTGGTTTTATCTATATCAAATACATAAATGGCGCTGGGCGTAGTATTATTGATCTTTTCAATAAAATGGATATTCTCTTCAATCCGGTCCTTTAGTAATTTGATATAAGTATTTGTAGACCTTGTTTCAGATTCAAGGCAATACAGGTCAATTTCTTTGATCAGATCAAGTATTTGTTCTGTATTGGAGCAATATTCAGGGATAAAATGCAGGAAGCTTTGTTTCCTGATGTAGGTAAGCAGGGTAATGTCTTCTGCTTTAATGTCGTTTTTGTCCAGAAAAGGTAACCGGTTGGCTATCCAATTAGCAATCCCATTTTCAATCTGCTCCTCTGCCTTATTTTGGAAAATATATGAAAGGAACTCTGTGCTGGTTTTCAATGATAAATCTAGTATCTGTTGGTCGGTAAAATGGACAAAAGCACTTAAAAGAGGAATGTTTAGCTTTCGTGATAGCTGTAATTGAAGATTTACATACTCCTGCAATCTGTTATTAAGAATATATCCTGCCAAAGAAGGCAGATAGTTTAGGTCCTTTAGGGTTAACCTGGTCTCAGCTTGTGTTTGCACGGAAATTATTATATATACAATTTACGAATTAGTATATTGATTATTAAACTTTTCAATTCAAATAATGTAGCTATAATAAGCGGCAGCTAAAGACCTGTATCAGAACCATCTTTTGGTATAACAAGGGCAATTTTTCTCTTACCCAATCCTTTTCTTCTTTCTTTCAGGTATTTATTCATTTCGTCGGATCCCATTGTTATAATGCCTGAGCTGGACCTTATTTCCAGGGAATCCAATCTTTCTGTTATTGAATCCAGGGCTTCCTTTGTCCAAACCCCTGTGCCGAAAGACATATTCGCTTCATTGTATGGGCTGTCTTTTTTTAATTTGAACTTAACTTTTTTCGAATTGCTTAAAAAGAAGGGACTCTTATATAAACTATCCATATCCTTTAATGTCCAGATAATCTCTGCATCCTGGCCACTGCTATTTTTCATATCGATCCTCCGCATAGAGTCACAAGCTGAAAAAAGCAGACAAATAGCAATAAAAAATAAAACTGGTTTTATCATACTTAGCTTCTTTCCGGACCAGAATAAGGATCCTCTTCCTGAGCTTCATGCCTGTCACCTCCTAAACTGTAATAATTATTCTCCTCATCTTCTTCACCAATTGCCTCATTGTCATCATCCAACTCGGAACCGGGGATATCCAGATCTGTATTTATATCCTCATTAGAAACGTTTTGTGGAGTACCAATTTCTGCATCTGTGGAATTTAAAACGGCAAGGTCATCATCATTCACATCTGCTTCTGTACCCATCTTTAAATCAAGATCATCATCTCCAGAGCCTGGTTGTGGTGTCATTGCATCTTTAGCTTTTTCTCTATTTGTTTCAGAAGAAAACCGTTGGCTTACTCCTGTAGTATTCCGGTTACCGGGAATATTTTCTACATCCAAATCTACCCTATGAGAATCAGTACGTTGATCCATAATGTCTTCTTTAGCAGGGTAATGAGGATAACCAGGGAAATCTTCATCAGTTTTTTCATCATTGGAACGTTCCACATCCTTTCTGCTGTCCATGGCTTTCGAACGATCATTTTCCGTGTTGCCGGAAGCTCTTTGATCTTTATCTCTATTTGTTTCCATGATCTTTTTAATGTAAGGTAATGAAAATGTTGTGCCGCACTTTTTAAGTCATTAGGTCAATAAGTCATATAGTCATTAGTGAATAGTCTGTGAAAAGCGTATAATGATTTATGAGAATATTATAGGGGAAGTTTATGGAACTTATTAAGTATTTGATCATGGAGAAAACCACTGTATGAAATACTTATTGTTTATCCTGATCCCTATTACCCTAAGTTGTGTCAGCGGTATTACCTTAAATGTTCCCTTATCAAATTCTTTAAAAGAAGCGTTGAATAAGCCAATTGTGCCGGATAATAAAAGCGACTGGCAATATTTTCTTCAACATTTGCCTTTAGCTAATAAACCAATTCTGGATTACAGGCGTAGAGTAATATCCTATCAACAAAAACATATAGCTATTGTGGAATACGATGTTGGAACAACCGATC
>JBJMLT010000370.1:0-2138 GCA_045805165.1 Flavisolibacter sp. | reverse complement strand
TCCTGTATCAATCCATTAAATACCATATTTAATATACTTTAAATTATCTGTAATCCATTATGAATGCTACGATTTAAATAGATACAGGGTATATCAGAAACCAAATTTTAAAACACGATTTTATGATGGAATATTGCAGAATATTCCGAAAAAGTGATTTAAAAAACCTTTCTTAAGGTGGTGTACTTTTCGAAACCTGCTGGAATATTCCAGCTTAAAATGTACTAAGGTTCCGGAGGGGCACCCTCCAATTTCAATATTATTTCATCTTTAAACCGAACTTATTAGAATTGAATTTGTGCAATTGGGTTAACCTACAGGATTCATTGTAATTTATACTCTATGCAAGAAATTAAAATATCCTAACAATGACTAAAAAGTTATTAGATAAAATTGAGGAAGGAAAATGATAATTCTTTTAAACTTTAGTTATAAATTTAAACTGATGAATCATGAATACAGGTACAGCAGCAAAACGAAGGGCTTTAAATGCAATTTATGATAGCACTCATTTTGAATCTTCCTTCTAGACAAAAGTCTCTCTTTATTTTAACGCTAAGTATTGGGCTCCTCATTTGGTTTTGCTCAGTAAAAAACATTTTTTCTTTGAACGCAATGAACTCATTCATTTTCTTTTACAGCTTCGGAATTCCTTTCTTACTTCTCAGCTTTTCAACAATCATGGACTTGAATGAGAACAAAGTTTTCCTTATTTGGTTAGCTTTTTCAATAATTTTGTTGTTAATAAGCGTCTCTACAAAAAATTCCAGTCAGTTCCAAATTCACCGTTCAGCGCAGTTTGACAAATCTTCAGGATTTAACTCGCTTATGAGTGACCATTCAACTGCTTCATTGAAATCATTGTTTTTCTTTTTAATTGTTTATTGGCCTTTAAATCAAATCTCAAAAAAAGTCACTGGAAATTTTATAGTTAATACATATGGACAAAAAACTTGGACAAATGAAGAAGCGAAAAGGAAAATGACTGGAATGGATGTTCTTTGTAATTTAATTTTATTTGTGATAATTTTTTGTTCTGTACTTTTTTAAATGCAATGGAGATAATACTGCATACAACATATGCATATGCATTTGCAGTTACATGGCCTATAGAATAAATTTAAGTTACAAATCGTTTATCCCTTTTTAATCCCCTCATGAATTTGTACTTTGAATCTATATATAAGGTGGTTTCAAGCAATCAGGCAACATTATTGATCCACTAAATTCCATTAGCTTAATTATAAAACTTCGTTCTTATTGTATGTGCACTGTTTAACACCTTTCCAAGAAAACGCTTGTGCTCTATCGAATAGGTCTAAACTTATCTTCATAAGGGTTATAATTTAAATGCATTGTATCAGTTACAAATTCACCCGATCTACCCTTGCCTTTATAGGTAACACTTATTTTATAGAAAAGAATACTGTCCATATTATTTTTAAAATTATACAAATTGACAGCTTCTCTTTGTCTTATTTGTGAATTTAATGATGTATCCTGAACAATTTTTTGAAGACCTGAATAAATATCTTTTGCTCTTATCGTATCTACTTTCATGCCTACAAATTCATATGCCAAAGGGTCATGGAACCGTGTTGCAATAGTGTCTTTCATAAAGCGTTTTACCCTACTTTCTAAATTTGTATTGCTTGAACAAGAATAAAGAATAAAGGAAATAAATACAATTATTATATATCTCATATAACCTATTAAGATTTAATAGTTTTATAAAAACATACAATTTTACTAAAAAGCAATAAATATTCAATTTTATGGCCTTCTTCCAAATTTCGTATCTGCTATAGAATAAATTTATCAAAATGCATTTAAAACATTAATATCCTTATCATTTTCATGATAATACCATTTAAGTTAGAAAATCTTTTCTAATTTATTATGGTCAACATTCGTGGGAGCTTACAATTAAAATATTTGCAAAGATTTGAAGAATTGAGTTGCTATATTCCGTTTTTTTACTATGTGTGAGGAGAGAAAGGCTCCTGAATTGAGGCTTTCAAACCCTTTTTCAAGTGATAATTACAGTTATGCAGATTATAGGATTAATCTAACTCCAATAAATGAAAGTATTATAATTTATGGCGTAAGCAATTATGATCCTCAATTGTTCTTGCGTG
>JBJMLT010000369.1:0-11315 GCA_045805165.1 Flavisolibacter sp. | reverse complement strand
TATTTAGGCATATTGTTGTAAATACACTCATATTCTCCTGCTCTTACTTTGAATGTTTCATGCCAAATACCTACATCACCATTACTCTTTATCTTTTTATTAAATGCTTTCCATGCCGGGTAATGTAACCCGTCCCTGTCTTTTGCATAAGCCTCCAATTGTTCAAAAGACCTCCAGTATTGTACAATTACTGGTGGAATTCCACCGGAAAGCTGAAATCCTAAAAAGCCACTTTCGGGCTTTTGCGCAAGCTCCTTAATCATTTTGGGCATTGCTTTCGCCACCGGTATCCATTTATGAAACTTCCAGAAGCGGTTAATGCGCATTCCAATTAGAAATACTACAAAATCGTCCTGAAGGTTTACAGTCATACGTTGATTGATAGTTTTTGCCATATAAAATTATTTAAATGAAAAATGAACCTTTTTCATAGTCAATAAATAATCAGAAGCAACTTTTCATACAAAATATACTAAACTTTCAACAGGATACAGAAGATAAATTCCATATTTTATCAATGCCCTAAAAAACTTATTATTCATGTATGATTTTCCATCAAAATTTGGAAACCAATTGACAAATAGTTTATGGAAATTTGTGTAATATGAAATATCAAACTTTATTACCCATGATAGCTTTTCTGCTAATAACATTTATTTCAACTGCTCAAAATTTGGAAGGCAACTGGAAAGGTACTTCTTTATGCCAGATTAAAAATTCACCATGTCATGATGAAAAAGTTATTTATCATATTTCTAAGAAGAAGGAAAACAATTCATATCAAATAATCGCAAGTAAAATTGTAGAAGGAAAGGAGATTGATATGGGCACATTAATTTTTTCATTTGATGCAGAGAAGCAGATTTTATATTTGAATAATAATGTCCAACAGATAAATTGGAAATTTAAAGTGATTGGAAACCAAATGCACGGCACCTTAATTTCTAATGGAAAATTATTTAGAATTATTGATTTGAAAAGGGAAGATTAAGTAGCCAGATGCCACAAGTTATTATACATTATAGTGCTTCCGTTAATAATTAAATTGGTAGCTATGAGGTTTAGTTATTTTGCCAAATAAAGAATAGAGGTAATACTATCAGAACTAATTTTTGAACTGTATTGCAAAAATAAACGTGTAACTTAAATTGGCAAGTAGACAAAAATTAACTGCATTTCCTGTAACATTAAACATTCAATTATGTTACCATTAAAAAATAAAGCAAATTCATTATTGAAACGCAGACGATTTCTTAAAGCGGGCATACTATCAACTACGTCCCTAGTTATCAGCCAATCATTTTTGTCTTCTTTTAAACGAAGGATGCATAATACAAAACCGGAAATCCTTCATACTGACCTTTGTGATCTATTAGGAATTAAGTACCCTATTATTCAATCAGGAATGGGAAGTGTAGCAACGCCAGAACTTGCAGCAAAAGTTTCTGAAGCTGGTGGATTGGGCATTATTGGCGCAGCTCTTATTTCTACGGATGAACTGCGAAATCGTATTAAAAGAATCCGCGAACTAACCAAAAAACCTTTTGGTGTTAACCTTTTGCTGCATGAAGGAATTGTTCATCCAATAGATATTCATAAAATTCCGGAAGCGCAAACAAAGGAAGTGCAAAAAGTATTAAACAAATTTAGAGATGAATTAAATATTCCTGAGAAGCATGGTGAACCAGAAGAGCTTCCGGAAACAGTCAATGCTGCATTTGAAGTTTTGCTGGAAGAAAAAGTTCCCGTATGGAGTATTGGATTAGGAAAACCAACTACTGAACAGGTTAAACGATGTCATGATAAAGGAATAAAAATTATTGCCATGATAGCAACTGTAGAAAATGCTATTGAAGTTGCAATGACTGGAGTCGATGTTATAATTGCGCAAGGAAGTGAAGCAGGCGGTCACCGGTCCACGTGGTTAAAAAGAAGTTCTAATGAAGATGCCTGTATTGGAAGTATGGCTTTGATTCCACAAGTGGTTGATGCAGTAAAGCAACCAGTAGTTGCTGCTGGAGGTATTACTGATGGACGCGGCTTAACAGCGGCTTTGGCTCTCGGTGCCTCTGGAGTTTTGATTGGAACACGATTTGTTGCAACAAAAGAATCAGGAGCTCCTGATTTTCATAAACAAGCCATATTAAAAACAAGCAGTGATAATACCAGAGTTACAGACAAATTTAGTGGAAGCTATGCCCGGGCTATTCGAAATTCATTCATAGACAGATACGAAAAGGAAACCACTGCTGTTCTTCCTCCATGGGTACACTATCTGACTGCAGAAGATATTTATCTGGCTGCACGAAAAAATAACAAACCCGAATATTATACTTTATGGGCAGGACAAGGTGCAGCGCATATAAAGAATATTCCAGGTGCAGATGAAGTAGTTCTTTCTATGGTAAATGAAGCAATTGAAAACATCCAAAAATTGATGCAGCACAGATAGGAATAAAATAATTGAGTAGAAAAAAGCTAAAAAGTGTAAGCAATCAGAAAACATTACAATAAGATCAATATTATTGCTTTCTAATAAAAGACCTGACAGCAACAAGTTCAGGTCTGTTTGAATTTGCAGTATCCATGTTTGTATATAATTGGCTGTAATAAAAAATAGCCTTTTGCCTCTTTCCTGATCTTTCCGCAGCGACTGCACTGCCATAGAGACTATTAAAACGATTTGGCGACTTACCAAGCACCATTTCATAGCTCTTTAAAGCATTTTCCATTTGATGCATTTCCATAAACATATCGCCTAATAATTCTCTTGCAGGAAGTACTTCACCTGGAGTTACAGGATGCTTTTCTGTACTATCCTCCATATCAGCTGCTTCTTTCATTAAATTTAAAGCACTCGCTTTTTTGCCTGTAATAAATTGGATCCAGGCCTCACCTGTTTTTATTTGAATTTCCACCTGGCGGGATTTATAAAGATCCTTTTGCTTTGCAAGTGTATCATGAAGCTGATAAAGCTTAATTAATTCAGAATTGGCAGCATCCTTATTTCCTAAATGCGCTGAACCCAACAATCGTGTAAAATGAATTATGGCTTCCTGCCAGGGAAATTTACTCCATGGAAAACTTTTATAAAGCATTTCTAATCTGGCAGCTTCCGTCCATTTCTTATTTTCCAGATAAAAACGTGAAGGGATAGCTGCAAAGGCATAAGCGACTTTAAAATCAATGGGAAAAACGTTATTTATCTTTTCTAAATATTGCAACTGTTTCTCAGCCATGTCATTTTCACCTTTTTGCAGATAAGCATATACCAGGTAATCCATGCTATGAAGTTCTTCAGCCCAATGGCCTTTGATGCCTGCGGATTCAGCATAACACTTGGCTGAAGCTATGGATTGGAGATTTGATTTAATACATTCATCCCACAATCCTAATCGTGTATAAATATGAGATGGCATATGCAAGGCATGAGCGGAAGACGGAGCCACCATTCCATATTTTCTTGCAGCAGGTAAAGCAAATGAAGCCAGGCCGGGATAATCGTAAGTATGAATAATATAATGAATAATTCCGGGATGGTTAGGTTCAGAGGAATATAATGCATTCAGGATTGAAGCTGCCTTTCTCTGATTAGCATAGGTCTTGTCATTTGGGTCGGCTGCAGCATCTAATGACAAAGCATAGAATATTGAGGCTTCTTTATCGTTTGGAAATTCACTATGCAATTTTTCCATTGCCTTTTCAAAATTGATGCATCGTACATGAGGCGTTGTTTTATCCCAATCTTTATAATATGCTTCAATAGCATCAATATAACCTGATTCTCTGACAGATTTATTGGTAATAGATTTTGCAATTTCAATGGCTTTAGATCCTTTTTGAAGTTCAGGTACTGTTGGAGGATTCCACAATGGATGAAAGTTGCACATGGCTATTCCCCAATATGCCATAGCACATTCAGGAGTATTGTCAGTTATTTTGGCAAAGACCTTTTCAGATTCATCATACTCAAAGGAATGTAGCAATTCCATTGCGAGGTTGAAATCCTTTTTTGACTTTTCATTACAAGTCATTTCAAAATCAACAGATCCAAATTGTTTATCTGTTGGTCCGCACGAAAATATCTCTCCTCTTTTAAGGTTCATTTCACCGATCAATTCTTTTGATGGGCCGTTATTCTTTTCGTTACAAGATATTGGCACGCACAACAATAAAAAGAATGGCAATAAAGAATTGATGATAAATCTCATTTTGGTGGTAATAGTTTAGTTTATGTTATCAATTATGTCAGGATAACTTCTCATTAGTAGCCCTATATTTCTCTATACTTTAAGGTAAGATATAAAAACTTCATACTTTAGTACAAAGTGAGATTAAAATGCAAATTCAAAAAGATCACCATCATATTCAACAAAAGAAAAAGCTCCTCACTATTATCTCTTTTTTCTTTCTTCAGATATTTATTATGAACAATAACTCCTCTGCTCAGTCACCTGAAGCAAATTATGATGAAGCCAAAGTGGGCCATTTTAAGTTGCCGGAATTATTACTAACAGATAATGGAAAAGAAATAAGCACTTCTAAAGAGTGGGAAAAAATTCAAAGGCCCTCCATTCTTAAAAAGTTTGCAGATAATGTATATGGCAGGATACCAGGAAAGCCAAAAGATTTTCATTATAAGATCGTCTATTCAGATCCTAACGCATTAAATGGTAAGGCAACCCGGAAAGAAGTCACACTTTATTTTAATAAGGGCGAAAAAGGACCTTCACTAAACGTCTTACTTTATTTGCCTAATCATATTAAAGGACCTGCGCCAATATTTGTAGGACTGAATTTTGAAGGGAATCATACTATTCAGCAAGATCCGGGAATTACAATTACGGAAAATTGGAAGCGTGTTAATGTCGGAAAGGATATATTAAGGGGTAAGCAATCAAATGAATGGCCTGTTAATGAAATTATTAATAGTGGATATGGAATCGCAACTGCTTATTATTGGGATCTGGAACCAGATGAAGCCGAAGGATGGAAAGCAGGAGTACGAGGCCAACTGCAAAATGAATTAAAAATTCAACCTTCAAAATGGGCAGCTATTAGTGTATGGGCCTGGGGATTAAGCAGGATCATGGATTATTTGGAAACGGACAAACAGGTAAATGCAAATAAAGTGGTGCTTACAGGTCATTCACGTTTAGGTAAGGCAGCTTTATGGGCAGC
Organism: Flavisolibacter sp.; assembly: GCA_045805165.1. Classification (GTDB taxonomy): domain Bacteria; phylum Bacteroidota; class Bacteroidia; order Chitinophagales; family Chitinophagaceae; genus Flavisolibacter. The sequence goes on along the minus strand of JBJMLT010000369.1, from coordinate 6,134 downwards.
AGCTAATGATAAAAGGTTTGCAATTGTTGTATCTAATGAATCTGGAGAAGGTGGTGCAGCCCTTGCAAGAAGGAATTATGGAGAAACGGTTGAAATGATCAATAAAACATTTCCACACTGGTTCATTGATAAATACAAATCGTATAACAAGTCTGTTGAAAAACTTCCGGTGGACCAGCATATGCTGCTGGCTTTGATAGCTCCAAGACCTTTATATGTCGCCAGTGCTGTTGAAGATCAATGGGCTGATCCAAAAGGAGAATTTCTAAGTGCTAAATATGCAGGTGCAGTTTATAAATTATATGGTAAAAAAGGAATTGAAGCGGAAGAGCAACCTGAATTGGAAAAGCCGGTGGGCGACTATGTAAGGTACCATATCAGAAAGGGCAAACATGATATTACATTATATGATTGGGAACAATATATACAAACTGCAAAGAGACATTTTAAATACAAAAAATAAGATCAATTGGCTACTAAACAATCGTAAGCAATTGCAGCTTATACTCCACCTCGAAGTTTTTCCTAAGTCTTAATGCTCATGACCATTTTTATAACTATAATTGAATTACAAAAACAAAAGAGGATAAATGATGAGGTTGGCTTTTAACTAAGTCCTTGCCATAGATTTGAAAGAGTACTATTAATTATTTGTAAATTGTATATTGAAAATTGTGCAATAAATAGTAATTCGTTTATGCTATTTTAAATTTTAGAATTTAATCTTTCATGAACCATTTATCAAGAAGGCATTTTATTAAAAATACAAGCGGTGCAGGCATCGCACTTTGGCTGGGTATTTCAGCAAGAGGCAATACTGGTAAAACCCTTACTATTAGTGAAGCAAAGAATTTTACTCCTTACATCCTTGTAGAATCGAATGGAGCAATCACTCTTTACGATTTCAAACCAGAAATGGGACAAGGTACTTTTCAATCCATTCCTGCTCTTATAGCAGAAGAGTTTGAGGTTTCTCTTAATCAGGTCACTATCAAATTAACAAATGGAGAAAAGGAATTTGGCAACAATCAATCCGCCGGGGGAAGTACTTCTGTAAGAACAAATTATACGCAATTAAGAAAGGTGGGCGCATCTGCTAAAGAAGTTTTTGTAAAAGCTGCCGCCGCTAAATGGCAGGTTGACGCTTCTACCTGTTATGCAGAAAATGGTAAGGTTATTCACCAGCCTTCTCATAGATCCTTTACTTATGGTGAGCTGGTGGAAGAGGCTTCAAAGCTTGAGCTTCCAAAAGAACCAAAATTAAAAGACCCGAAAGATTTTAAGATCTTGGGAAAGACGTTCAATAGGCCTGACGTTCCGTTAAAGACCAATGGTAAAGCTGAGTTTGGTATTGATGTAAAGGTTCCGGGAATGTTATACGCGTCCATAGAAAGATGTCCTGTTATTGGAGGCACTTTAAAAAGCTTTGATGCAACTGAAGCTTTAAAAGTGCCAGGAGTGGAAAAGGTAGTTGAAGCAGAAAGAATTTATGGAAGATATAATTATGTTGGAGTTGCAGTAGTGGCAAAATCTTACTGGATAGCTACTCAGGCAAGAAAGAAGCTTAAAATTGAATGGGATACAAAAGGATATGAAACATTCAATTTGGCAAAATATGAAGATCATCTGCGAGAGCTTGCGAAGGAAGAGGGTATAATAGCTAAAAGCATTGGTACAGTTGAGGATCTAAATTTAAAGCCTGAAAATACAATTGAGGCGTTTTACGAAACTCCAATGGTGGCACACCATACTATGGAGACAATGAATTGTATTGCCCATGTTCAGGGAGATAAAGTTGAAATCTGGACCTCAACCCAGGTGCCCAGTACAATAACGGGTAATGGGAGGAATGACCTGTATGGAAGTATTGGTTTCAAGCCTGAAAATATCACATTGCATACTGCTTTTGTTGGCGGAGGCTTTGGAAGAAGGCTAAATATAGATTATGTAATAGAAGCGGTAAATCTTGCAAAGAAAATAAGTCAGCCTGTAAAAGTGATCTGGTCAAGGGAAGACACTACTCAATATGGACCTTACCGGCCAATGACATTTTCACAATTGAAAGGTGGCTTTTCAGATGATGGAAAACTGGTAATGTTTCAGCATAAAGTAATTGGTCCTTCGCATCGTGAGGCATTAAGTCCTAATTATGACAAAACCAAAGTTGACGGAGCATTAGCTGAAGGCATTGGTGAGCAGGCATATGAAATTCCTAATATCAAAGCTTCTGTAGTTAGAGCTGATTTTCATGTTCCTATTGCCGCCTGGCGTTCAGTAACCAGCTCCACCACTGCATTCTGTCATGAATGCTTTATTGATGAATTAGCATATAAGGCAAAAAAAGACCCTCTTGAATTCAGGTTATCGTTACTTACTAAACCCTCGGATACAAAAAGAGTATTAGAAAAGATGAGAGAAATATCTGGATGGGATAAGCCATTGCCAAAAGGTAAGGGAAAAGGAATAGCCCAATGGGAATTCTTTGCAGGTTTATGTGCACAGGTAGTAGAAGTAACTTATGATCAGGATAAAACAATTAAGATAGATAAAGTATATGCGGTGATAGATCTTGGTGAAGTGGTGAATCCTGATAACGTAATAAATCAGATAGAAGGAGCTATTGTAATGGCGCTCAGTGCAGCTACAAAGCCATGCATAACAATGGAGAACGGAAAAGTAATGCAACATAATTTTTATGATAGTCCGGTTCTTCGCATTAATGAAGTGCCAAAAATTGAAGTGCACATTCTTGCAGAAGGTGGAATAGTAAAAGGAGTAGGCGAACCTGGAGTGCCGCCTTTTGCTCCAGCATTAGCCAATGCAATTTTTGCAGCAACAGGTAAGCGTATAAGGAAAATGCCTTTCGATTTGAGAATGGCATAGAACCATATGATGTATTAAAATAGAAAATTTATAATTCAACTATGATCTCATTGAATGTAAACGGGCAGACGTACCAGGTGGATGTAGATCCGGATACTCCTTTACTTTGGGTGATCCGTGATGTTTTGGGACTTACAGGAACAAAATATGGTTGCGGAGTTGCTCTTTGCGGATGTTGTGTAGTTCACCTGAATGGTGAAGCTGTACGGTCTTGTGTAACGAAAGCAAGTCGGGCAGAAGGACAGCAGATAGTTACCATTGAAGGATTGTCAGCAAATAATGATCATCCATTACAGCAGGCCTGGAAACAGATCGATGTGCCACAATGCGGTTATTGCCAGTCGGGTCAGATAATGTCAGCAGCAGTGCTGCTAAAAGAAAATTCTAATCCCTCAGATGAAGATATCGATGCGGCTATGACGGGTAATATTTGCCGCTGTGGCACATATCCGCGTATTCGAAAAGCCATTCATATTGCTGCGGAGATTCAGAAGAAGGAAGGAAAAAGTGTTTTTGTGCCGGTTAAAAAATGAGCAACTTTAATGAATTATTTTCTCCCGTTTATAATTGATGAATTAAAAATATTCTAAATCAGAGCTTGCCAATGAAAGCAGGTAAATTTATTTCCGTCAAAATAATTGTTACACTTCTTGTTATTCTGTCAGTCATTGGGATTATGTCTTCTGGATTTACGAACAATAGCAGTAATGTAATTGATCACTCTTTTTATGGAACGATTAATAAGGACAGCATAGAATCAGTTAAGGCCTTTCTTCAGGTATATAAAGTATTAAAGAGTCCCCGTTGTATGAATTGTCATCCTGCAGGCGATATTCCTTTACAGGGAGATGATAATCATCTTCATAATATGTCACCTATAAGAGGAGTTGATGGAAAAGGTGTATATGCAATGAAATGTTCTAATTGTCATCAGCCAACCAATATATCCGGATTACATATGCCACCCGGCAATCCAAAATGGGGTCTGCCTCCTGCAGAAATGAAAATGGTTTTTCAGGGAAGAACAGCTCACCAGCTTGCATTGCAAATAAGAGATTATAACCGCAATGGCCATAAGAATAAGGAGCAGTTACTGGAACATGCCAGGGATACATTAGTAAAAGCTGGCTGGAATATGGGTGAAGGCAGAACATTGCCTCCATTGGGATATCCGGAATTTGTTGCCGCCTGGGATACCTGGATCAAAAAGGGAGCATACGCCCCCAAATAATTTATACTGATCTCATTTCAGATCATTTTTTAATATTCACCAGTCATATACACTTTTACATACAAATTGTATCGGTTATTTCATTAATTGTTATTTACATTTAACTATCAATAACTGCATATGAATAGAATGCTGTCCCTTCCGACTAAGGCTACCTTATTTTTTATTCTTTCCACATCAGTAATAACCAGCACCAAAGCACAGCAAAAATTAAATAATGCAATAGAGTCGAAAGTGAATGCATTGCTTAAAACAATGACCCTGGAAGAAAAGGTCGGTCAGACAGCGCAAGTTTCTATTGAATCCTTAGGCAGAAATAACGGACAGATATTTTCTTTCTCTGACAAGATGAAAGATGCAGTAATTAATTATAAGATAGGTTCTGTGCTTAATACACCGGGACCATTACAATCCGCATCGGATTGGAACAGGATCATTTCTGAATTACAGTATGCAGCCAGGCAAACCAAAACCAGGATCCCCATACTATATGGATTAGATGATATTCATGGTGTTAACTATGTAGCCGGAACTACTTTGTTCCCGCAGGAAATAGGCCAGGCGGCAACATGGAACCGCCAGCTAATTTATAATTGCGGAGTTATTTCAGCGTATGAATCAAGAGCATCATCTGTTCCCTGGACATTTTCTCCTGTTCTTGATCTTGGCACCAATCCTCAATGGCCACGCATCTGGGAAGGATATGGAGAAGATCCTTTTCTTATCTCAGAATTGGGTACTCAGTTTGTAAAGGGTGTCCAGGATCCATTAGGAAATAAAGAAAAGCTGGCAGCAAGCTTAAAACATTATATGGACTATTCTGATCCCAAATCTGGTAAGGATAGAACTGATTCATGGATACCGGAGCATTACCTGCGAGAATATCATTTACCCCCATTTGCAGCAGCAGTAAATGCTGGTGCAAGAACAGTGATGGTAAATTCTGCATTGATCAATGGCATCCCGGCGCATATCAACAAGCATTTATTAACCGACATCCTTAAAAACGAATTAAATTTCACTGGATTTATTGTTACCGACTGGCAGGACATAGAAAATGTATACAGGCGGGACAAAATGACCAATAGTATAAAGGAAGCAATTGCACTTGCTTTTAATGCAGGCATCGACATGTCCATGATCCCTTATAATTATAAGGATTATTGTACAGACCTCATTGCATTGGTGCATGAAGGCAAAGTATCGCAGGCGCGAATAGATGATGCCGTTAGAAGGATACTAAGAGTTAAAATGGAATTGGGACTCTTTGAAACTCCCGTAACGTTTTTAAAAGATTATCCAAAATTCGGTAGTGCCGAATTTGCAAAGGCTTCTTACAATACAGCAGCAGAATCCATTACTCTTTTAAAAAATGCAAATAATACATTACCAATTCGCGCAAATGCAAAGGTTCTGGTTACTGGTCCAAATGCCAATTCTATGAGAACATTAAATGGTGGGTGGACCTATACCTGGCAAGGGGAAAACACTGACCGGTATGGGAGAGCTTATAATACCATCTTAAAATCAATAAGAAATAAATTAGGGGTTGATAATGTTGTTTTCCAGGAGGGTGTTGCTTATAAAATGAATGGCAGCTATTATGAAGATTCGATAGTAAACATGGACGCTGTAGTAACGGCAGCGGCATCAGTAGATTATGTTTTAGTTTGTATTGGAGAGAACAGCTATACTGAAACACCGGGAAATCTTAACGACCTGAATTTATCTCTTAATCAAATGGCATTAGCTGAAGCATTATTGAAAACAGGGAAGCCTGTGATATTGATCCTTAATGAAGGCAGGCCTCGCATTATTAACCGGATTGTTGCCGGTGCTTCAGCTATAATTGATGTTTATTTGCCAGGGAATTATGGAGCAGATGCATTAGTAGATATTTTAACGGGTGATGTGAATCCGAGCGGGAAGCTACCAATTACTTATCCTCGTAATACAAATGACCTGGTTCCGTATATTCATAAGCCATCTGAAGGATCAGGGAATCCGCAGGGAGGAGAAT
>JBJMLT010000368.1:0-2308 GCA_045805165.1 Flavisolibacter sp. | reverse complement strand
CTGTAGATTCTCATCCCGATCACCAGGTAGCAAGCATACTTACGATACAGGCCTGGATGCGAACAAGCAAAAAATATCCTTTGTATTTTTTTGAAGTCTGCACGGGCGAGCAATCCATGATCTTTCACCCTACGGATCTTGTAGATATAACTACAACGCAGGAACAGAAAAGAAAATCGGTTTACAGTCATCTAAGCCAGGATCCCCCATCTATTTATTTATGCGGACATGCAGCTATGGAAGAATTCCGTGGCCGTGAATTAGGCGTAAAGGCAGCTGAAGCTTTTATTAGAATGAATGGGAAAGGAATGGGAGGGTCTATTTTGTAAGTTGACACGCACCAGGTAATTATTCAGTGATATTTTTGCGTTAACTAAAGTTTCATCTAATTCATTTTCAATCTCCATGCCTCTCAAACTCTTTATGATTATACTCGGTTGCTACCCGCCAGGAAGAAATATTGAGCAACATGATATCTTTTTTGGAATTGGAACTTCTGTAAAGGACCTGATTAATGACATCAAAGCCTTTTGGACCGATGGGGGAGACAAGATTCATATTGATTCCTGGAGAGAAGTAAACAGGGTGGATAATTACAGAATTGATGTAGTTTCAAATGATGCAGAAAATGAAAAAAACAATTCAAAAAAGCTATTTTTTATCAACCTGGGCGGATATAAAGAAAATGATATGGAAGAATATCATTATAAAATACTAACTGTTGCAGAGAATAAAGGTGAAGCAATTAAAAGGTCTAAGGAAACAGCATTTTACAAGCATACCGGTTTTAAAGGAGCCGAATCACACATTGATGATAAGTACGGCATCGATATAGATAATATTTATGAGATCACAGACATTCTGCCCAAACATCTAAAAACCAAATACCATATCAGAATTCAGGATGCAACAAATAGTTCAAAAGATCAACTCCACATCGGCTATTTGAAACTGAGCAAATTGTAATTCCTCCGGCTCCTTGTTAATACGTCAACCTTCTATTATTGAGTCACCACCACACTCGCTAACATGTTGGAATGATACACACAATGGTACTTAAATGTACCTGCTGCATTAAATGTATATTTAAAAGTATCTCCCTGATTCATGCTGCCGCTATTAAAGCTGTTATCATCAGCCGTAACGGTGTGTGCCATATTGTCTTTATTCGTCCACGTTATTGTAGATCCGACTTTTACATTTATAGTTGATGGATTGAAGGCCATTCCTGAAATGTCTACCGAAGTGGGATAATTGTTTGTAGTGGTATTATTAGTACTGGATGAGCTTTTACTGCAGGAAAAGAATAGGACTGCAGCTAAAAAGGGCAATAAGGATCTGAATAAGCTTGTTTTCATTATGTTACTTGTTTCTATCAATATACGGATTGTAGCGGAATTAGGTTGGTAGAAGGAGAACTGAAACATCACTTATAGTTAATCTTTCTAATCCTGTAAATCCTGGTTCTGTATGTCTGTATCAAAATCGCACACTGTATGTACACTAACGAACAAATTCGTAAGACAAACACAGGCATAACCCCTTATTTATCAATTGATTGAACAAATGGCATAGTATAAGCCCTGATGCATAACAATCGCATTAATCCTTCAAAATAGTCAAATTATGTTTAGAAATTATTTGAGGTCTGCATGGAGGAATCTTATGAAAAGTAAATTCTTTTCTTCCATAAATATTATTGGCTTATCTGCTGCCCTGGCTTCCTGCATTCTCATTTTTCTATTTATCCAGCATGAATTAAGCTATGATAAATTTAATGCCCATGCGGATAGAATATTCCGTATTACTTCACTGGCTCAGGGTCCTTCCGAAAAAACCATGCTTGCAGTTACACCGGCACCTTGGGCTCCTCTGATTAAAAAAGATTATCCCGAGGTACTTAATTATGTTCGGCTATTAAAAGATGAAAAGACCATCATCGGCAAAAAAGGTGAGCAGCATTATTATGAAGACCATTTATTGTATGCTGATTCTACCTTCTTTGATATTTTTTCATACTCCGTTTCAAAGGGAAATAAACAGAAAGCATTGGAGGCACCTAACTCAGTAATTCTTTCTAGGGAAACAGCCAGAAAGCTATTTGGTGATTCAGATCCTATTGGACAAAGTATTGAACTTAATTCATTCGGCAGAAATCTAAATCTGAATGTTACGGGCATAATAAACGATATGCCATCCACCTCTCATTTTCAATTTAATGTGCTGGTAAGCCTTCAAACATTAGGAGACCTTAGTAATCTTTGGTCATTCCATATGTTCAATACCTATGTGCTGCTTAATAACAAAT
>JBJMLT010000367.1:0-2259 GCA_045805165.1 Flavisolibacter sp. | reverse complement strand
TCTTCCGGGTTTGTAAATCCATTCATTACAATACCCACCGTTGTATTTTTATTAACGTAATAATCTGCACCTAATTTCAGGTTATTAAATGTATTACTGTTACGCATATCTGATCTCTGTTGGAAAATAGCAGTAATCTCCTGTGAAACTGGATCTTTAAACTTGCGAAGAATTTCCAATGTCTGATAACCATTCCACTGGCTAATGCTGGCGTTGGCAAATAGATTAAATTTTCCCTGACGGTAATTTAAATTAATGCTGTTATTAGATTTCCAATATACTCCCTGAGAGTAATTAAGAGTAAGATTACCATTAAAACCTGCCTGCTTATTCTTCTTTGTTTTTATATTAATAATACCGGAATTACCAGCAGCATCATATTTAGCTGAAGGATTTGTCATGATCTCAATCTGGTCAATAGCAGAAGCCGGCAAACCCTTTAAATAATTGGTAAGATCTGCACCAGATAAGTAAGCTGGGCGGCCATCGATCATAACCGTTACTCCCTGTTTACCTTTCAGGCTTATATTACCATCTTTATCTACGGTTACTCCTGGTGATTTTTCCAATACTTCCAAAGCAGTTGCCCCTACATTTGAAACTGAGGCATCCACATTTACCACCATTTTATCTGCTTTTTGTTCGATAAAAGGCTTTCTTCCTGTTACCACTACAGCACTCATGGCCTTTGCTACCGGAATAAGCTCTATTGTTTTAAGCTGCACAGGTGTACCTGAGCCATCTACCTGGAAGGATTCTGAAAAGCCTTTTTGATGACCTACGGCGGTAACAGCTACTACATAATTTCCAGAAGGAATCCCTTCAAATACATAATTTCCATTTTTGTCAGCCACAGAAAATTTGAATGTAGTTGAGTCCTTAACTTTTAAAATTGCGATGGTAGCTGATTCAATGATCTTGCGATTACCGTCTACGACAGTTCCACTAATCCTGCTATTTAAAGTTTGTGAATATCCAAAAAAGGATAAGAATCCTGCTAAAGCTGTAAGTATAATAGGTTTCATTTTCTTATTTTATAATAGTTGGCAATGATTATTACAGTCCAAAACTAGGTACTATGTTATACAAAGATCATTGTTTTGTAATAAATGGCGATTTTTAATGATAAATGGTAACGATAATAGGACGCATGGAATAAAATGTGGTTACAATTGGGATCATTTCTCCTTTAAAAGGTATTGTGACAGGATAACCGGTTCGTTTTTCGTATTCAATGGCTAATTACCTTCACAAAAAATCCACCAGATGATTATTGATTTCAGATCGGATACAGTTACTAAACCCAGTGCCGCTATGCTTGATCATATGTTTAAAGCAAAAGTGGGAGACGATGTTTTTGGAGAAGATCCTGCGATAAATGAACTAGAATCAATGGCTTCCAGCCTATTTGGCATGGAAGCAGCTCTTTTTTGTCCTTCAGGCACTATGACGAACCAGATCGCCATAAAATGCCATACGCAACCCGGTGATGAAGTGATATGTGATAATAGCTCTCATATTTATCAATATGAAGGAGGAGGAATTGCTTTTAATTCAGGAGCATCTGTAAAATTACTGACAGGTGACAGAGGCCGGATAACTGCCAGCCAAGTTGAAGAAAGCATTAATCCCGATGATGTCCACAGGGCCAAAACCAGCTTAGTAAGCCTGGAAAACACTTCTAACAGAGGAGGAGGAAGCTGTTATGATTTTAATGAAATTAAAAAGATCAAAGAAGTCTGTGACAAACATTTATTACCACTTCATTTAGACGGCGCCCGGTTATTCAATGCCATAGTAGCAAAAAAAGAAGATCCTAAGGAATACGGAAAAGCATTTCACAGCATATCCATTTGTCTGAGCAAAAGCCTTGGTTGTCCTGTAGGAAGTCTATTATTAGGGAAAAAAGAATTTATTAAAAAAGCCAGAAGAGTCCGTAAAGTATTTGGCGGAGGAATGCGGCAGGCTGGTTACCTTGCAGCAGCGGGTATTTACGCTTTACAAAACAATATAGAACGATTGGAGCAGGATCATATACACGCCAGACAAATTGCTGATGTTTTAGCAGGTCAACCATATGTTGAATCTGTATTGCCGGTAGAAACAAACATTATCATATTCCAGGTTAAACCTCATTACACTGCTCAAACCCTTGTTACAAAAATGAAAGAAAATAATGTACTTGGATACGCTATTTCCAATAAGCAAATCCGATTGGTAATCCACCTGGACATAACAGAAGAAATGACAGTAAAAACC
>JBJMLT010000366.1:0-10777 GCA_045805165.1 Flavisolibacter sp. | reverse complement strand
TATGATGAAGAAGGAAATGTGATTGATGGAACTGCAGAAATACAAAAGCTATATAAGTATGCAGGATATACTCCTGGCCCCGGGGCTGTTTGGGATCCTGCCAGAGGAAAATCACCACAATGGATCAAGATCCATAATCTGCCTGACCATGTTTACTTTAATCATGCTCAGCACGTAAATGCAGGAAAAGTACAATGCCAAACCTGTCATGGAAACATACAGAATATGGATAAGGTACAACAGGTTGCAGAATTAAGCATGGGATGGTGTATAAACTGTCACCGCCAGACCAAGGTGAATTTCAACTACAATGATAGCACCGGTAACAAATTCTATAGTATTTACGAGAAATTCCATAACGATATTAAGAACGGTAAGATGGATAGTGTTACCGTAAAAGATATCGGAGGCCTCGAATGTCAAAAATGTCACTATTAATTCTCAATAGAACGATAAAGTGTTTACAAACACTGAAACTAAATAGGGTGAGAAATTTTCGAATATTTAATTTGAATTATGAGCGATAAAAAGTATTGGCAAAGTTTCGCTGAGCTGAACAATAAGGATCATGCAGAAAAGTTGTCTCAGAATGAATTCGGAGAAGAATTGCCTTTTGAGGATCTGGATGATAAGGGCTTATTAGATCTTAAATCTCCTCGTCGTGATTTCCTTAAATATTTGGGATTCAGCACAGCAGCCGCTACTTTGGCAGCAAGTTGTAAAACTCCTGTTAGAAAGGCAATGCCTTTTGTGAACAGGCCAGAGAACGTTACTCCTGGCGTGCCTAAATATTATGCAAGTACTTATGTGCAGGATGGCGATGCAGTCCCTGTGGTAGTAAAAGTGAGAGATGGAAGGCCAATTAAAATAGAAGGTAATGAACTGTGCAGCTTTACCAAAGGAGGCACTTCTCCCCGTGTGCAGGCATCCGTTCTGGACCTTTATGATATGTACCGCATTCCTCATCCAATGAAGTTTGATGGTAAAACTTTTCAGGAGATCCCTACGTTTGAACAACTTGATACACAAATTGCGAATGTTCTTGCCGGACTTGCAGGTGCACCTGTTGTTCTTTTAACAAGCACGATCGTTTCACCTACTACTAATCAAATTATTTCAGAATTCCTCGCAAAATATCCCGGAAGCCGTCATGTTCAATACGATGCGATTTCTTATAGCGGATTAGTAATGGCGAATCAGGCACAGGGTAAAAAAGGCGTTCCTTCTTACCAGTTCGATAAAGCAAAAGTAATCGTGAGCCTAGGGGCTGACTTCCTAGGCACCTGGTTGGCTCCTGTTGAATTTGCACGGCAGTATTCTGTTGGCCGCAAGATCAATGAAGCAAATCCGGTAATGAGCAAGCATTACCAGTTTGAAAGTTATTTAAGCATGACTGGTGCGAATGCTGATGAACGTTATACACATCGTCCTTCTGAGACTGGTGCAATAGCGCTTGCATTATTGGCAGCTGTCGGAGGGCAGGCAACAGCTCCTGTACTTTCAGATGCAAACCTGACAAAAGCAGTACAAAAAGTAGCTGCCGATCTTAAAGCGAATAATGGCGCTGCAGTTGTTGTTTGCGGCAGTAACGATCCAAATATTCAAGCTGTAGTCAGTGCTATAAATACTGCTATCGGAGCAAATGGTTCAACAATAAATCCTGCTGTAACTTTAAAATACAGGCAGGGCATTGATTCCGAAATGGCTACTCTGGTGAATCAAATGAATGCCGGACAGGTGGGCGCCCTTCTAATTTATAATGCCAATCCTGCATACGATTATTTTGATGCAGAGAAGTTTATTAGTGGATTAAAGAAAGTCAAGGTTTCTGTTTCCTTCACTCCTAAAATGGATGAGACCACAGAGCTTTGTCAATATCTAATCCCTAATCATCATTATCTTGAAAGCTGGGGGGATGCAGAACCTAGATCTGGCTATATCAGCTTTATTCAACCTACAATAAACCCGCTATTTAAAACCCGCAATTTTGAAACTTCTTTATTAAAATGGAGCGGAAATAATACGGATTATGATACTTATTTCCATACATATTGGATGGGCAAATTAGGAAGCCAGATTGCTTTAGATAAGGCATTTCAGGATGGTGTGCTTGAAAATATTACTATTCCTGAAACTTCAACTGCTGCCACTGCTCCTGCAGGTGCCGGATTAGCCGGTGCAGTAAATGCATTATCCAATGTAAAGAAAGGTGGAAAGGATGAAATTGTTCTTTATCAGAAAGTAAGTCTCTTATCAGGCAAACAAGGTAGCAATCCGTGGTTATTAGAATTGCCAGATCCTGTTACCAGAGCTACGTGGGACAATTATGCAATGATCTCAACCGCCAAGGCAAAGGAGTTAGGGATCAAATATGAAAGCACAGAATATGAATATTATCCTTCAAAGCCTGTAATTGAATTAACAGTCAATAATAAAAAAATATCACTTCCAATTCTTGTAATACCTGGCATGAATGCAAATACAATAGCTGTTGCTGTTGGATATGGCAGAAGTGAGAACTTTGCTAAAGCTACTCATGGTGTCGGTCAGAATGTATTTCAGTTCGCCCGCTTCAATGGAACTACTGTTGAGTATACTAACGATGTTATCATTTCTGACAAGCCAGTTGATACTTATAAGATCGCGCAAACTCAGATCCACAATTCATATGAAGGAAGAACAGAAGTATTAAAAGAAACTACTCTAGCGACCTTCAAAAAATATCCTGATGCGTTTAAAGATTGGAGAAAGGAATTAGTAAATGATTTCGCGCCAAAAACAGGAGACTTCAGAAAAGAAGGAACCCTTTACGGTGATCATATTCAACCAGGTTTAAAATGGGGCATGTCTATAGACCTGAACAGTTGTATAGGTTGCGGCGCCTGTGTTGTAGCATGTCATGCCGAGAATAATGTTCCCGTAGTTGGAAAAAATGAAGTTTTACGTGCACACGAGATGCACTGGATAAGGATCGACCGCTATTTTGTAAGCAATGAAAAGAACCCTGATAATCTTGAGGCGGTCATATTCCAGCCTATGCTGTGCCAGCATTGCGACAATGCACCATGTGAAAATGTTTGCCCTGTTGCTGCAACCATGCATAATTCAGAAGGCATTAATCAAATGGCTTATAACCGTTGCATTGGAACCAGATATTGCGCTAACAACTGTCCATATAAAGTACGTCGGTTCAACTGGGGTGATTTTTACGGATCCAGTACGCATGGCGTTCTTGGCCCATCAAGTGGCACAGGTAAGCTAAATGAAGTGGCTTTCCAGATGAATGATGAGCTCACCAGAATGGTATTAAATCCAGATGTAGTAACCAGAAGCCGGGGAGTAATGGAAAAGTGTTCATTCTGTGTTCAACGTTTGCAGACTGGAAAACTTAAGGCGAAGCTGGAAGACAGAGTGCTCGGCGGTGATGAAGTAGTAACCGCATGTGCGCAGGCTTGTCCTACCAGTGCTATAATATTTGGAAACGCTAATGATCCGAAAAGCTCGGTCACTCAAATGCGTAAGAACAATCAGCAAAGACTGTTCTATACTTTAGAGCAGATACATACATTACCAAATGTAAATTATCTGGCGAGGATCAGGAATACAGATGAAATAATTGAATCGGAAGAAGGAGAGCACCCTGCTGAAAATAAACCCGAACCGGTAACTCCTCAAAGAGAACCAGCGAAGCAGGTGCAGTAGAGTTTGAAAATATGAAGAGATAATTTGAAAATAAGGTGGGGTTGATAGTAAGGTGTACAAAATGAGAGTTGTAGTAAGAGGATAAGAAAATTGAAATTGAAATAAAGAAATAAGTTATTAAATAAAAGAAGCTAAAGGTTAGCAGCTTATAGCTCACAGCTAATAAATAATATGGCATTACTTAAATATGAATCGCAGGTAAGACCGCCACTTGTTGAGGGGACAAAAGATTATCATCAGGTAACTGAAGATATATGCAGACCGGTGGAAGCCAATCCCAGTCTTCTATGGTGGATTGGATTTATTGTTTCGGTATTGTTCTTATTATTCGGTATTGTATCTGTTACAAGAGAAGTATGGTTCGGAACAGGTCAATGGAACCTGAACCGGACAGTAGGTTGGGGATGGGATATCACCAACTTCGTATGGTGGGTTGGTATCGGTCACGCGGGTACCCTTATCTCAGCCATCTTATTATTATTCCGCCAGGGTTGGAGAACAGGAGTTAACCGGGCCGCGGAGGCCATGACGATCTTTGCGGTAATGTGCGCAGGACAGTTCCCCATATGGCACATGGGACGAGTATGGGATGCGTTCTTTACTTTACCTTATCCAAATACACGTGGACCTTTATGGGTGAATTTCAATTCTCCCTTACTATGGGATGTATTTGCTATCTCGACTTATTTTACCGTATCACTTTTATTCTGGTATAGTGGCCTTTTACCTGACCTGGCCACATTGCGTGACAGAGCAAGGTTGAAATGGAGAAAAATGTTTTATGGAATAGCTTCTTTTGGCTGGACAGGATCTACCAAGCACTGGCAGCGGCACGAAGCCTTATCACTTGTATTGGCTGGTTTGGCTACCCCACTTGTACTTTCAGTGCATACAATAGTATCCTTCGACTTCGCCACTTCAGTTATACCAGGATGGCATACAACTATCTTTCCACCTTACTTTGTTGCAGGTGCTATCTTCTCTGGATTTGCAATGGTGCAAACTTTATTATTGGTGACGAGGAAAGTGTTGAAATTGGAAGACTATATCACTATCGAGCACATTGAAGTGATGAACAAAGTAATTGTTTTGACAGGCTCTATAGTAGGTATCGCATATCTGACAGAATTATTTATGTCATGGTATTCCAATTCGCCTTATGAGTGGTTTGCTTTCAGATACAATCGTGTTGATCTGAACAGTCCTTATGGTTGGGCCTATTACCTAATGATGGGTTGCAACGTATTGTCGCCACAGATATTTTGGTTTAGAAAAATGAGAAGGAATTTATATGTGACCTTCTTTATGTCTGTGATCGTAAATATAGGAATGTGGTTCGAACGTTTCGTGATCATTGTTACTTCATTATACAGAGATTATATCCCTTCATCGTGGAGTACCTACTATAGACCGACCATTTGGGAAGTAGGATTTTATCTTGGAACATTTGGCTTGTTCTTTACTTGCTATTTTCTTTTCTCTAAATTTTTCCCTGTAATTGCGATCGCAGAGATCAAACATATTCTGAAGAAGAGCGGAGAATCCTTTAAAGAACAAATGGATAAAGCAGAAGAAGAACCGGTAGAGAAATTTGCGCATGAAATGGCGCACTAATTAATTTGAAAACTGAATACATATGCCAGTAAAAAAATTTGTTGTTGCATGTTTTGATGAAGAGCAAGTGTTGTTCTCTGCTGTAAGAAATGTTCGTAAAACAGGATATAAGATCCATGATGTATATACACCAATGCCTATACATGGATTAGATGCAGCCCTTGGGTTAAGAGATACCAGCTTGCACACTGCAGGATTTATTTATGGATTGGCAGGTACAACAACCGCCTTAGGATTTATCAGTTGGGCTTTGGCATATGACTGGCCTTTAAACTTTGGTGGTAAGCCATTTTTTGCTTTGCCTGCATGGATACCCATCACTTTCGAGCTGACGGTATTATTTTCATCAGTGGGTATGGTACTTACCTTTTGTTATTTATGTCAGATGGCTCCTTTTGTAAAAAAAGATCATTTTCATCCAAGATCTACAGATGACCTGTTTGTAATGGCAATTGAGTGTACAGATAAGACCAATGAAAATGAAGTGATCGATTTTTTACAGAGCATGGGAGGGAAAGATGTGAGTATGCAATATAGAGAAACCAAATGGTGGCTGGGCCGGTATGATAAAGAAGAAAAGTTACTTGGCAAACCCGTTGAAGTTGTTCGTTAAAATAATTATCTATAGATGAAAACATTAGTAATTGTTGCAGTTTTTTTTACTACGGTCATTGGATTAACGAGTTGTAATGCGCATGGTGAAGATACCGGGCGTGCCTATATGCCCGACATGTATTACAGTCGCGCTTATGAAACGTTCGGATATAATGATGTTGGTGGTGAATATGACAGCCTGGCCAGAAGAGGTATATTTTATAACAGCTTGCCTGTTCCCGGAACAGTGGCAAGAGGCGATATGTTATCTTATCATTTAACATCTGATTCTGCAGGAATGAAAGCGGCTGACGCTATAAAAAATCCATTGGATACACTTGCAGTTACTCAGGGAGCAATGAAAGAAGCAGAAAGACTTTACCTGGTGAATTGTGGTATATGCCATGGTCCTGCACTTGATGGCAATGGTCCTTTATATAATAATGGCAATGGTCCTTTTCCTGCCCAGCCAAAGCCCCTGAACGGAGCTTATGCAAAAGCATTGACCGACGGACATATATTCCATGTAATTACATTTGGAATACGTACCATGGGGAGCTATGCCTCTCAATTACGTCCGGAGCAGCGTTGGTGGGTAATTAAATATATCCGTTCAGTAGAAGCTGCCGCCGGCGGAGGTGGAAATGGAAGTGGGACAGATTCAACTTCCAGTGGTAAGACAGGAACTACAGTATCAGGAGCAACCGTAGCTAAGGACTCTGCAAACAAAAAATAATTAGAGCATTGATAAAAAGAATGTAATGGCAATTAAAGAACAATTTATAATACCAAGACGTTATAATACATTTTCACTGGCTTTGATGGCTATTGGCGTCCTATGCATCATTATTTTATTTATCACCAATGGTGCAAGCAGCGATGTTCACAAGCAAGCAAGGTTTTGGGCCACTCTATTGCAGAACAGCGTGTACTTTTTGATGACAGTAAATGCGGCTATGTTTTTTATCTGCGCTACCACACTGGCATGGGGAGGATTTCAACTTTCGTTCCGAAGAGTAAGCGAGGCCATAGCAACATGCATTCCAGTAATAGGAATTATTTGCTTTGTTATTCTTATGGCTATTTTATTTGGCGGAAACCATGTATTATACCGTTGGGCAGACCCAAATGTAGTTGCTACAGATAAATTCATTCAGCATAAATCCGGCTTTTTAAGTAAAGGCTTTTTTATTACAGTAACTATTATTACAATCGTTGGATGGTCCTGGCTGGGATGGAAAATGCGACAATTGTCTATGGCGACAGATGATCATAAATTAAGCCTGCCTGAAGCAAAGAAATTTATTTGGGACAATACGGTTTGGGCCGCTATTTATATAGTATTGTTCGCACTTACTATTATGTCTTCTCTTCCATGGCTTTGGTTAATGAGCCTGGATGCACATTGGTATTCTACCATGTATAGCTGGTACACATTTGCAAGCACTTTTGTTTCGGGGTTAAGCCTGATCACTTTATTTGTTGTTTACATGAAAAACAACAGCTACCTCGAATACACTAACAGGGAGCATTTACATGACCTTGGTAAATTTATATTCGCCTTTTCCATATTCTGGACCTATTTATGGTTTGATCAATTTATGTTGATATGGTATGCTAACATTCCGGAAGAAACTATTTACTTCAAAGTAAGGATGCAGGGAGCGTACAGAGGAATATTCTTCCTTAATCTCATTATCAATTTTATTGCCCCTTTTCTGATATTAATGACAAGGAGTTCAAAAAGGAATTATGGCACTATCACTATGATCTCCGTATTAATGTTATTTGGGCACTGGCTGGACTTTTACCAGATGGTTATGCCTGCCGCATCTCCGGATCATGTTCCGTTTATGCTGGCAGATATAGGAATAGGGCTTGGATTTATTGGATTAATAATGTTTGTTACCGCGCGATCCTTAGCAAAGGCTCCGCTGATAGCATTGAATCATCCGTTCTTAAAAGAAAGTATAATTCATCATACGTAATAGAGAAAAATAATTGAACTGATTATGTCAACTACCTGGATTATTGTTGCGCTAATATTGGGATTTATAGTAGTATTCCAGATCGCTAAGGCAAGTGAATATGTAGGAATATTAAGAGGTGAGGATAGGACCCGGAAAGAAAATAACCGCATCAACGGATTTCTTCTGCTTGTATTTCTTGTTGTGGGATTATTTGGTGTATGGTATTGCAACGAACGTTTAAAAGGTAAAATATTAGGTGAATCAGCTTCTGATCATGGAGATAAAATAGATAATATGATCTGGATCACACTGGCCATTACCGGTGTGGTGTTCTTTATTACACAGATCGCATTGTTCTGGTTTGCTTATAAATACCAGGAAAGAGAAGACAGAAAAGCCTACTACTATCCTCACAATAATAAGCTTGAAGTAATATGGACAGTAATACCAGCGATAACTCTAACTATACTTGTAGGGTTTGGCTTATACTATTGGTTTCAGATCACAGGAGACGCACCCCAAAATTCTCAGGCAATTGAAGTTACAGGTAAGCAGTTCGGTTGGGAATTCAGGTATCCGGGAAAAGATGGAGAATTCGGGCGCAGGTATTTTAAAAATATAGATCAGGCAAAAGGCAATCCATTAGGGCAGATCTGGGAAGATCCTGCTAACCGCGATGATATATATGTACCACAAACCGTTCATATAGTAGTGAATAAACCAGTAAAATTTATTATCAATTCGAAGGATGTGATCCATGATTTTGGCTTATCTCAGTTCAGAATGAAAATGGATGCAGTTCCAGGAATTCCAACTACTATGTGGTTTACACCTAAATTCACTACCAGGGAAATGAAAGAGAAATACGGACAGGATTTTACTTATGAAATTTCCTGTGATCAGATGTGTGGAAGCGGACATTACAGCATGAGAGGTACGATCATTGTGGAATCACAGGCAGAGTTCAATGCATGGTTGGCCCAGCAAAAACCTCAATACCAAAAAGTTAATGCAGGTGGTGAAACAAAAACCGATTCAACTGCAAAAACTGTGGCATTAAAATAAATTATTGTTCAACCTTTCAGGTTAAATAACATTTGATATGAATAATGAATCAACAATACATGTGCACGAGGGAGATGTGAGTCATGATGTTCATCATGATGGGAACGGGCATCACCATCATAAGCAAAGCTTTATTACTAAATATATTTTTAGCCAGGATCATAAAACTATTGGTAAGCAATTTTTAATTACCGGTATCACATGGGCTATTATCGGTGCATTTTTTTCTGTTCTGTTTCGCTTACAGTTAGGATTTCCTGATCAGACTTTTCCATTCCTTGAAACCTTATTTGGGAAATGGGCTAAAGGAGGAAGAATTACACCTGAATTTTATTATGCTCTAATAACAATGCACGGAACCATACTTGTATTTTTCGTGCTGACTGCAGGACTTAGCGGCACTTTTGCCAATTTGCTTATACCTCTTCAGCTTGGCGCACGTGATATGGCATCTCCATTTTTGAATATGCTTTCTTACTGGTTCTTTTTCTCTGCCAGTATTGTTATGATGTGCTCTTTATTTGTTGAAACTGGTCCTGCAGCGGGAGGCTGGACATCCTACCCGCCATTAAGTGCTCTGGCGCAGGCTTCGGAAGGATCTAAGACCGGTATGGATCTTTGGATCACCAGTATGTCGTTATTCGTAGTATCATCTCTGTTAGGAGGACTTAATTATATTGCAACTATCCTGAACATGCGAACGAAAGGTATGAGCATGACCAGGATGCCTTTAACTATATGGGGATTATTCTTTACTGCAATTCTTGGTGTACTCTCCTTCCCAGTATTATTATCAGGATTGATCTTATTGTTATTTGACCGTCACCTCGGTACCAGTTTTTACTTGAGTGATATTGTTGTGAATGGACAGATACTTCCAAATGAAGGAGGAAGTGCCATTCTGTATCAGCACTTATTCTGGTTCCTGGGGCATCCGGAAGTATATATCATTATTTTACCTGCAATGGGCATGGTGTCTGAGATCATGAGCGTAAATTCCCGAAAACCAATATTCGGTTATATGGCAATGGTAGGCTCTTTGTTTGCTATTACCATTCTCGCGTTCCTCGTTTGGGCTCACCATATGTTCGTAACAGGAATGAATCCATTCCTCGGATCTGTATTCGTACTATTGACATTATTAATTGCAATTCCTTCAGCCATTAAAGTGTTTAACTGGATCACAACTATCTGGAGGGGAAATATTCGTTTCACTCCTGCTATGCTTTTCGCTATTGGATTTGTAAGCTTATTCATTTCCGGAGGATTAACAGGTATTTGGGTTGGAAACTCAACAATAGATATACACGTTCATGATACCTATTTTGTGGTAGCGCATTTCCATATAGTTATGGGAGTATCTGCCTTCTTTGGAATGTTTGCAGGTGTTTATCACTGGTATCCAAAAATGTTTGGCCGCTATCTCAATAATACCCTGGGATATATTCACTTCTGGGTTACACTTGCCGGCGCTTATTTAATATTCTGGCCCATGCATTATATGGGATTAGCTGGCGTACCGAGAAGATATCTCGATCTAAGTCTTTGGTCATCTTTTAACAAATTTGGAGATCTTAATAAAATGATCTCAGTTGTTTCTATAGTAGTATTTGCGACCAACCTGATGTTTGTATTTAATTTCTTCTATTCAATATTCAAAGGTAGAAAGGTTAGAACACAGAATCCATGGAATGCAACGACACTCGAATGGACAACACCAATCAATCCCGGACATGGAAACTGGCTTGGAGATATTCCTGAAGTTCATCGCTGGCCCTATGATTATGGAAAAGATGGCAGAGATTTTATTCCTCAGACAGAATCGGTTACTG
>JBJMLT010000365.1:0-5355 GCA_045805165.1 Flavisolibacter sp. | reverse complement strand
TTCCACGGCAGAAGAAAGGAATTCAACTTTACCATGTCCATAAGGATGGTTTTGATCCTTAGGTTGCGATGACAGATATAGACTGTACAGACTAATAAACCCTGCTATAACATTAATGGTGTATTCAAGCGTATCCGTAAGTATGGCAATGGAATGAGTGAATATCCACGCCCAGATCTTTATTCCAAAGATTAGAACCGTTAATGCCGTTATCTTTTTTTGAATATTATAATTCTGGCTTGCCCGGTTCATTAGACTGACAATAAATTGATTATCCGTCAAATGTCAACTAAAACAATAAAATAGAAATAGAAAAATTAATATAAGCACTATTTAATTAAAATAGCTTGGCGTATTGTACGAAAAGAAAATAAAACGCTGCCGCAAACAAAAGGAGCGAAACAACTATAGACAAAAAAATAAAGCCGACATCTCTCCAATTTAATGGTTTTCTATGTTTAATAACAATTTTATGGGAATGATTATGTAGCATGAGACCGGTAAGTTCTTTGATGCTTCCAATTTCATGCCGGATTTTCCGGTATAAAAATGGCTTATCATAAAATAATTAAAATTACATGAAGCTATTATCCAATTATTGCAGACCATTATTTTACCTGACTATTATTGCTTGTTTATTCTTTTCATGCTCTAAAAATTCTAATTCTTCAGGATCATCAAATACAGATCTTCGTATTCAGAAAAGGAAAGTTTTAGTAATACTAGGTTCTTCAACTGCTGCAGGTACAGGAGCCAATCCGATAGATTCGTCCTGGGTTAACCGACTAAATGCACAATTATCTATTGATGAAAGGAACACGCAGGTCATCAACCTGGCAATGGGAGGCTATAGTACAAGTAAGATCGTTCCGTCTTCCTATAAAACTGCCGATACTTCCCGTAATGTTACAAAGGCAATAAGTTATGGACCGGATATGATTATCATTAATCTTCCTTCAAACGATTTTGCTGATGGTTATACAGATGAGCAAATATTGAATAATTATTCCTTAACGGTTCATGACATCAATGCGGCCCATATTCAATATTTAATAACTTCCACACAGCCTAGAAATTTTTCATCTGTTGATCTGAGAAAAAGAGTAGCCCTGTTTAATGATAAAATGGAATCTGACTATCCAGGCCATATTTTAAATTATTATTGGCAACTAGCCTCATCAGATTATACCATTAACCCTGTTTATTCTTATGGTGATGGTGTCCATGTAAATAACAAAGGCCACTACCTCATTTTCCAATCGGTAGTCCAAAACAATACTTTCAAAAATATTTTCTATTAGCAACTATCAGCTATCAGCCATCAGCGATCCTTCATATTAAAAATTTAAAATTAATGCTAACTGCTATAATGAAAAATTTCAGACCTAAGTTCCCCCTTTAGGGGGACAGGGGGTATTTCGCCCCTTTAGGGGGACAGGGGGTATTTAACATTAAAACGAAACCCGCATAGTGCCGCTTAATCCTACATAAGAAGGATAGGTCTTAACAGGAGTATTGTTATTTATTGAAGAAATTGCGAACCGCCCCGCAGGACCAATACCAATGCTTAAAGCTTTGTTTAAACTATATTCTGCACTAAGGCCTATAATGCTGCTTAAATAAGAAGATTTTAATCCTTCTATACTTGTATTAGCTATCGTTTCATTTCCATAATTAGAAATAAGGTTCGTAGTAACATTTCCTTTTAATAAGAAATTGGCTGCTATCCCAATGGATGGCCTGATCGTAAATTTTCCAGCATTGATTATATAGTCAATGGCTATAGGTATAGATACATATTTAAGACTGTTTCTGGAACTTATCGCTAACGCACTATCTCCTACAGAAGGTGTGCCGCCTGTTTTGGAAGACACATAGGAATAGCCCGCAGAACAATGAAGTTCATAACCTATATGCCCTGCATTATCAGGTTGGGCAAATAATTTTTTAGGTGAAAGAGTTGCAGAAGAAGTAGAATAAATAAGACCGGATTTTATGCTCCATTTGGAATTAAGCGAATAATTAAATTGCAACCCAATACTAAAAGAGCTGGTTTCTTCTTTTGATTTATAGTCGTCTCTGTTTCCTCCAAGCATAGCATGGTAATTGTCCTTAATATGGTTGCTTTCAGATTCAGGAGAAATGGATACAGATAATGATAAATGCGCGTTTTTAATGATTCCATGTCTTGTCTGAACTGCAATTTCATTTACAATACTTTTCCTTTTGTTAGAAGTATAGTTTCCAATTTTTATCAACGGATAATTCAATTGAGCATCAAAAAAAGGTTTTGAATGATAAGATATCATATCATTAGTGTTGCCGATCTTTTCAATATTTGTTCTATTACCTTTTACACTTTTCTTTTTGTCACTTCCTTCCTTCCATATTGTAGTGTTTTTGTCATCCCCACCCAGGTTACCTTCAGATTTATATACATTAAACTTCTTCCCTCTATAAATTTTTCTATTTAAGGTTTTATCGGTCATACTTTGAAAATATTCATTAGTAGTTTCATACTCCTTTTGATTAACTGTAACATTTGTTGAAACTTCTTTTTTGTTGGAAGGAGATATACTTTTATTTGAAGACGTTATAGTTGCAGTATTTATTGGATCAGGAAGTTGTTTTTTATTTAAACTGTTTTTTACATTACTTTGGACTGTTTCGTGGCTCTTATCATCTTTATTTATTAGCTTTTTATTGTTTTTTAAATTGGCAAAATCTTCATTAGAATTTTTATTATGTAAATACAATGCATATACACTGGCCATAAAACAGAAAATTACCAAAGCCGCTGCTACTTTTTTTAGAATGTCATACTTCCTTTGAATGGAAATGACTTTGTGTTTATCCAGCTCTTTGTCAATAAAATTCCATACACCGGAAGGTGGATTCTCCTGCTCTTTTTCAAGAGCATTTTTAAATAATTCATCAATCTTGTGTACATCTCCCTTCATAAGCAATTAATTTTTTCTTGGTTAATAATTAAGCTTGTAGCAATTGCCTTTTGTAATATAATTCTGGCATCAGAAAGATTTGACTTGGATGTTCCTTCCGTTATTCCTAATGCCTTTGCAATTTCCCTGTGCTTCATTCCTTCAAAAACATAAAGATTAAAAACTATGCGGTATCCGGGAGGCAATTGCTGCACCATGTTTAATAATTCTTTGGTTCCCAGCCTTGAAATGATCTCTTCGTTTACCGGATGTTCCAATGCTTCAGTTGCTGCATGGGTTACAATATGCAATTGTGGCTTGCTGCGGAATTTCTGTAAGGCGCAATTCACCATTATTTTTCGCACCCAGCCTTCAAACGACCCGGCGAATTTAAATTGATGTATGTAACTGAAAACCTTCACAAATCCTTCCTGTAAAATTTCTTCAGCCTCTTCTCTGTTTCTGCAATATCGCTGACAAATAAGAAACATTTTAGGCGCAAAAAGGCTATATAGCTTGCTTTGTGACTGTCTGTCGCCCTTAAGGCAATTCTGTATCAGTTGATGCAGCTCGATTGGAGGTTCAGTTTGGGTTTCAAACATAGATGTGCTCCTGAATAAAAAAGGTTGGGTAAGACAGAATTAACTGGGTAAGCTTTAAATATTGAACATCAATAGAACGATATAAGTTTATATAAATTATCCGGATTATTTGATTAACAATATTTTTAATTGAATTATTTTCTTCTCTGTGTTCGTGGTTTAAAAAAAGATTCGAAAGATTTTAATTCTTTTCCATCATTAGTAGCAACTTATTTAAATTCAAATTATTCCGGATATACATTCAATAAAGCCTTTGTTATAAAAGGAAAAGTTGGTAACGTAAAGGGTTAGGTGGTAATTATACAGTACAATGGCAATCCGGTAGGACTAAAGTTTGAAATTTCTTACAATCAAAAACTATCCATTAATCTGAACCTAAACTTATCAATCCAATCTATGGTAAAAATGGTAATATGTGAATATTAGTAGCAGATTCCCGCGCCTGCAACCAACCCGAAAAACACGTACCCAAATAATAACTAAAACTAAATCCAATAAAGAAAACCAAATTTTAAGGAATGATGAGCTGAGCCATGCATTCACTACGAGCTTTGAAAGCCGCCGTGAGCTGGCCGTCCAGACGCCCGGAGCGATCGGGCTGGACTTGATTTTTTGCTCCACTTTTGCATCAAGGCAAAAGTGGAAAAAAGAAAATAAAAAGTATGCCTAATGCAATAAGAACTTGATCTTTTTGGTTACTTTTTGCACCAAGGCAAAAAGTAACGTAAAGACTTACAGGAATTTGCTTAAAGTTTATTCCTGATAAGCAGTTGGGCATAAAAATGGTATAGATTTGATAGCATTTAAAATGGATTTATGAAATTGATATTTTCTTTACTTCTGATGGGTATTATAAATATGGGAAATACCCCCTGGTATACAGATCTGGATAAAGCAAAACATGATGCAGATCAGTCCCACAAACTCATTCTATTAAATTTCTCAGGTTCAGATTGGTGCGTTCCTTGCATTAGAATGCATAAAGAAATTTTTGAATCAGAAGTCTTTGAAAAATATGCAAGTGATAATCTTGTACTCGTTAATGCAGATTTTCCACGATTAAGGAAAAATCATCTTTCTTCGGAACAGACAAAAAAGAATGAATTGCTCGCTGATACTTATAATCCTAAAGGAAGCTTCCCTTTAACCTTATTAATGGATGCAAAGGGAAAAGTGTTAAAGCAATGGGAAGGAATGCCCGATGAAACTGCCGATAAATTTGTTAATGATATCGATGTATACTATCATTCAGTAGCTTTAAATGCACCTCAAACGTCAAACATCAAACTTCAAACTATTAAATGAATCTCCTTTTAAAGCTTTTCAGTATCCTTGTCATCACTGGCATCTTATTTTCTTGCCAAACTGTAAAGCCTTATCAAAAAATCCGGATCAATGATTCTGAAATGGAATTATCCGCTCGCAAGTTGCAAAAATTCGAACTCAATTTCCAGGCCTATCGCGAAGGCGCCTCCGGTGCCAATGGGGGTAAATCAGGAGGCGGCTGCGGCTGCAACTAAAAACACTTGATCATTTTAAACGCAAGTTCAAACCTCAAACATCAAAGTTATTAATGCGAAAACTTTCTCTTTCAGTAATAGGAATGTATCTCAGCATATTATCTGCCTTCAGTCAGAATACTACAGTTGATTCTTCAGCCTATAAAACACGTCAATTAAAATTGGAAGAGGTTAATTTTGTTTCTGGATATTATCATCAGAATGGAAATAATTCAGCAGTAACAGGAGGAATTGGGACTGAAGATCTTACTGATTTTGCAAATACTATTGATTTGAAGCTTTATAAATATGATG
>JBJMLT010000364.1:0-9959 GCA_045805165.1 Flavisolibacter sp. | reverse complement strand
GGATCCGGAAACTATCACTTTAGCACATCAATGAATAAAAATATTATATCTCAAAAATCAACCAACTAAAACATTCGAATAAAATAAGCTATATGAAAAAGTATCTGTCGATTTGTTTTATACTATTCCTTGTAACTTCTTACGGTCAACAAAGAGTAATATCTCTTTATGAAGGAAAGGCGCCAGGATCGGAAAGCTGGAATTGGCAGGAAGGCAGAATGGATTCCAATATGTTTCATACACCAGTTGTATATAATGTAGTTCAACCAACATTAACTGTATATCCTGCACGGTCATCCATTCCAACCGGTACCGCAGTGATTATAGCACCCGGTGGCGGATTTCATATATTATCAATAAATAGTGAAGGGACAGATGTTGCCAATTGGCTAAGCAGCAGGGGAGTAACCGCATTTGTTTTAAAGTACAGACTTGTTCATAGTCTCACCAATGATCCTGTAACAGAGTTAATGGATAAAATGACAAAAGGAGCAGATTTCCAATCAACCGTAGCACCAGTTATTCCTTTGGCTATGAAAGATGGTTTAGAAGCAGTAAAATATGTAAGGCAGCATGCGGCAGAATTCAACATCAATCCAAACAGGATAGGGTTTATGGGATTCTCGGCCGGAGGCACAGTTACGATGTCAGTTGCTTATAATGCTACTGACGACAACAGGCCTGATTTTATTGCCCCTATCTATGCTTATGTAGATCCACAAATCGGAAGCACAGTTCCAAAGCAAAAAATGCCTGCATTTATTGTGGCCGCATCTGATGACCAATTGGGTTTAGCGCCACATAGTGTAAGGATCTATAACCAGTGGCTGGATGCAAAACAACAGGCAGAATTACATATGTATGTAAGAGGTGGACATGGATTTGGAATGAGAACGCAAAATATTCCGACAGATGCATGGATCTCAAGATTTGAAGATTGGCTTGGAGTGGAAGGCTATTTGTGGCCAGAGAAACCGACAGGATGGATGGCAAATGTTAGTTATCAGCAATACAAAAAATATCAGATCACACAGGAAGAGAATTTTCATAAAGATTGGGGTAACCTGAAAAGGTTTGAAAAAGCAAATGAGTCAGATAAAAATCTATCGATGAAAAATGCAGTTGTATTTATGGGTAATTCCATAACTGAGGGCTGGTTACAAACTGACAGCAGCTATTTTGCCGGAAGGCCTTATATTAACAGAGGCATTAGCGGCCAAACAACTTCTCAAATGCTTTTAAGGTTTCGTGAGGACGTAATAAATTTAAAGCCTGCTGTTGTTGTAATACTTGCAGGCACAAATGACATTGCTGAAAACACAGGGCCAATAAGCATTGAAAATATTTTTGGAAACCTTGTTTCAATGGCGGAACTGGCCAGGGCAAATAATATAAAAGTGGTATTAAGCTCTGTTCTTCCGGTGTACGATTATCCATGGAAGCCAGGCATGCAACCAGTAGAAAAAATAGCAAGATTGAATAGCTTAATTCGAGATTATTGTGAAAAGAATAATTACGTTTATCTTGATTACTATTCTTCGATGGTTGACGAGCGTAAAGGCATGAAAGCAGAGTTGGCAAGCGATGGAGTCCATCCAACTTTAGAAGGGTATAAGATAATGGAACCATTGGCTGAAAATGCTATCAGGAAAGCAATATCAGAGAAGGTCAAAATAAAAATGAAAAATTAAAACTGCGGATTACTGATTATGATCGATTCTGTTTTTAAGTGGCTTATAGACTTTTTTGGAATTGATCATTTGATTAAGCTGATCAATTCGGGAAATTACAAAGCTCTTTTAACCGGAGATGGAATCATTTCGATAATTCAACCTTTATTTCCTGTATTACTGGTTCTTGAATTATTAAAGGCAATCATTTTTAGAAAGTTTAAAGCCATTGATTATAAGATCCCCTTTTTTTCATATGTCTTAAATGCTTTCATCGGTAGGTTCATATCAATAGCTGTAGTGGTTTTTTGCATTTATCTATTTCAGAAATATGCATTAATTAAAACAACATTTACATGGTACTGGTTCATATATGGATATGTTGTGTGGGAATTCGGACATTTTATCTATCATTACCTGGCTCATAAAGTAAGATTATTCTGGTGTTTGCATTCTACCCATCATGCTCCGCAGGCTATGAACCTTTCTGTTTCGTACGCGCATTTTTTCCTGGAGGCTCCCTATGCTGATTTTATAAGAACAACTACATGCATATTATTGGGAGTAAATCCACCCATGCTTTTTTTAATTATGTTCATTGACGGAGTATGGGGAGGGTTTATTCATATAGGAGAGCATATGATGAAGAACGCAAGATTAGGAGTTGCAGGCAATATTATTCTTACTCCGTCACACCACAGAGTACATCATGCAAAGAACCCAAAATATATTGATACCAATTTTTGCAACCTTCTAAATATTTGGGACCGGATATTTCATACTTATCAATCAGAAGATAGAAATGAACCAATTGCTTATGGAATAACCAGACAAATGAAACCAAATAGTTTCCTTGATGCTTATTTCGGAGAAATTCCATGTCTTATAAGAGATATTAAAAACGCCCCCGGGTTGAAAAATAAATTCCTTTATTTAATTAAGCCGCCCGGCTGGAGCCATACAGGTAATCATAAAACCGCAGCAAAGATCAGAGAGCAATATTATGCTCAGAGATCAGATTTAACACATCAGTAAAATATCTTATTACGGATTGTTTCAAATCATTTAAAAGAGTTATATTTATTACGCAATCGATTGCGCAACTATTACCAAATTTATATGAATAGGTATATAACAAGAACTACTATTCATGATATTGCGCGTGAACTAAAGGTTACGTCTTCTACGGTTTCACGTGCATTAAACGAACATCCTTCTATAAGTACAGCAACAAAAAAAGCGGTAAAAAGAATTGCAAAGAAATTAGACTATCAACATAACAAGATAGCTTCTTCACTGCGACTTGGAAAAAGCCGGATCATTGGAGTAATTATTCCAAGTGCAGAGATTAATTTCTTTGGATCTGTAGTTCATGGTATTGAAAAAGTGGCCAGTGAAAAGGATTATAATGTTCTGATGTATCAATCAAATGAATTAATCGATTACGAGAAAAAAGGAGTTGAAACTTTTTTACGTTCCAGAGTAGATGGAGTACTGGCTTCTATTTCTAAAGAAACAACTAACCTTAGTCACTTTTTAAAGATAAAAAGGCGAGGCGTACCACTGGTTTTATTTGACAGAGCGAGTGATTTTCTGGGAGTGCCTTATGTAGTGGTAAATGATTATCTGGGAGCTTATAAGGCTACCCAACATTTACTGGATCAGGGATGCAGAAAAATAGCGCATATTTCCGGGCAATTACATGTTCCTATTTTTAAGCAAAGGCTAAGCGGTTATCTGGATGCACTAAGAGAAAATAATATTGCTATTAATGAAGACCTGATCATAAATGGAAGCGTAACAGTGGACTCCGGCCGCGAATGCATGAATCAGTTACTTTCTTCAGGAGATGTTCCTGATGGAGTATTTGCGGTGGAGGACTTTACTGCACTTGGCGCTATGCAGGCACTTAAAGCAAAAGGCATAAGTATACCTGAGGAGATAGCAATTATTGGTTTTGCGAATGAAGCCTTTGGTCAGTTCATTTCACCTTCATTATCTACGGTAGATCAACAGACGATACGAATGGGAGAGGAAGCAGCCAAACTATTTTTTGAGTTGACAGCTACTGATAATTTTTATGGACATAAAGAATGCACTAGAATTTTAGAGCCTGTTCTTATATATAGAAATTCGAGCATTAAGAAAAAAATCAGCAGATAAGATCTGCTAATCCGTTTCCTGCTGAAATAGAGAAAAACTATTATTCACCAAACTGCAGAGAAATGAAAGTCAAAACAAAATTGTACAGAGCATTATTGACTGTATTTGCACTACTACTTTTAGCCGTTCAAGTCAATGCTCAACAAGTTATCAGAGGTACATTACGATCTTCAAACGGCGATCCTCTTCAGGGAGCCACTGTTACAGTAAAAGGCAGCCGCACTTCTGTTATTAGTGATGCTAATGGTCAGTTTACCATAAATGCGCCGTTAGGATCGATACTGGTTGTTAGTTACATTGGTTATGCGAATCAGGAGATCACAGTTACGGACATGAATCCAATTAATGTACAACTTCAGGCAACAAACCAGGAAATGCAGCAGGTTGTTGTAATTGGGTATCAAACTGTACGCAAAAAAGACCTAACAGGTGCAACTGGTGTAGTAGATATGGCAAGCGCAAGTAAAATTACTGCAGCTTCGGTAGGGGAGGCTATTCAAGGATTGGTTCCAGGAGTAACTGTTAGAAACGGAGGAGCTCCCGGACAAAATGCTACTATTGAAATACGTGGAGTAGGTAGTTTTGGGAATAGCAATCCACTTTATGTAATAGACGGTATGCTTGCAGATGCAAATACTACAATAAATCCTGATGATGTAGCCACAATCCAGGTTTTGAAAGATGCATCGGCCGCTGCAATTTACGGGTCAAGGGCTGGAAATGGCGTAATAATCATTACAACAAAGAAAGGAAGAGAGGGTGCTGCTAAAATTAGTATTTCAGGTAAATATGGCATTCAACAAATTCCACGAAGATGGAATGTTATGGATGCTTCGCAATATTTAAAAACAATACAGCAGGAATATCAGAATTCCGGAGTTGCAATACCCATTGGTGTAGCTGCTCAGATAAGCAATAATACTATTAATACCAACTGGCAGGATCAAATATACAGAACAGGAAATGCTCAGGATTATAACTTAAGTATTTCCGGTGGCTCAGCAACAGGTAATTATTTTCTTTCAGGAAGTTATTATAAAAATACCGGCGTTCTAATTGGTAATGATTTTGAGCGCTCAAGTTTAAGAGTTAATACAGAAGCGAAGAGAGGAAGGTTAACTGTAGGTGAAAATATGGTAATAAGCAATACTTATGGTCATAATCCGGGAGGTGGTGTTAATGCATTTTATGAAGCCCCCCAATTCCTTCCAATAATAGCAGTGCAGGCAGATCAATATAAATCAATTCAATATAATCCTTCGGGTTGGGGAATGGGAACAACTGAAATTCCTACTTATGCATCAAATTATTTGGCTGTTAATGCTCTTGACAGACAAACGTACAATTTTGTAAAAATTGTTGGCAATGCTTACGCTGATTTTAAATTCACCAATTGGTTAAGCTACAGGTTTAATGCGGGAGCTGAAGTAAGTTTTGACTATTTTAAAGAAATAAGAGATACAGGAATTTGGCGATATACGAATCAACCTCCTCTTACCAGTGTAGGAGAAAACAGAGAAAGATTTACAAATATTCTACTCGAGCATACGCTTAATTTTAGTAAAAGTTTTGGTCTTCATAATGTTAATGGGGTAGTTGGTTTCTCCCGAACAGAGCAAAGGAGAGATGTTACTGGTGGCGGCAGATCACTTCTTCAAAACGCGAATGGTGAATTATTTACAACAATAGGATCTGCTTTAGGTGTTCCTACAGCAACAGGTGGAACTCCTTTATTTTGGAGATCACACGGATATCTGGGAAGAATAAATTATACATACAGCGATAGGTATCTGTTAACATTAACAGGAAGGATAGATGAGGATTCCCGCTTTGGTCCGAATTTCAGAACTGGATATTTCCCTTCAGTAGCTGCAGCATGGAGAATAAGCAGAGAGAAATTCTATAACGTTTCTTCTATCAGTGATCTAAAGCTTCGAGCATCGTATGGTAAATTGGGGTTCAGCGATGTATTGGGATCATGGGATTATATAGGTTTTCTGAACAATTATCCCAGAGCTGTCTATGGTGTTAATCAATCTCCGCAGGTAGGCCAATACCAGGCGCAAATTGCTAATTCAGACCTTCATTGGGAATCAAGGATACAAAAGAATATTGGTTTGGACGCCACGGCCATGAATAACAGAATATCCATAACAATGGATTACTATAATTCAACTTCAAATGATGTATTGGTACTTCTACCTGTGCTAATGATCTATGGAAGTACAGGTCAGGCAAATGTAAATGCGGCATCTATCAGAAATTCTGGTTTTGAATTTTCAGCTACTTATAGAAGCAGAGCAACTTCGACTAATGATTTAAAGTGGGATGTGTCTGCAAATTTTACTACTATTAAAAACAAGGTTATTTCTGTAGGTAATCAAGGAACAAATTCAGATTACCTTGAATCAGGTAATCATTTTATAAGGGCACAGGTTGGCCATTCTATTGGAGAATGGTATGTAATTAAATCAGCAGGCATATTTAAAACCCAGGAGGAGATTGACAATTATGTAAATAAAAATGGACAGAAAATACAGCCTAATGCTAAACCAGGAGACGTAAAATATATAGATGCAAACAATGACGGAACAATTAATAATGGGGATCGCCAGTATGCAGGTTCTCCATGGCCAACATTACAGGCGGGAGCCCAGGTAAATCTTTATTATAGGCAGTTTAATCTTAACATTCAGTTGGTTGGTGTTTTTGGTAATAAAATCTATGATGATATAAGAAGGGTCCTTGATAGTTATCAATTAACCAATTTCAGGAAAGATATCAATCCATGGTCAGCTTCTAATCCTAATGGAACAGACCCAAGGCTAGCAGTGGATCAGCCAGGAGATCCGGGAGTATCCATGAACAATATGTCCCAAACAGATCGTTGGTTGGAAAACGGTTCTTACGTACGCTTAAGAAATGTTGAATTAGGATATACATTTACAAAAAGCTGGTTGAATAGAATCAGCTTTTCAAGCGCACGATTATATTTAAGTGGACAAAATCTTTTTACTATTACAAAATATAAAGGACTTGACCCTGATGTACAAGGTGGAGGAATATTGGAAAGAGGTTATGATATTGGTAATTGGCCTGCGAGCCGTATTCTTTCCGTTGGATTGCAATGTGAATTTTAATTGATTAATTAAAAAAAGAGTATGAAAAAAAGATTAATAGCAGTTTCGGTTATAATATTTTTAATTGCCGGCTGTAAAAAAGATTTAAATATTTCGAATCCAAATACGCCTACGACTGCGAATTTCTGGAAGACTTCAAATGATGCTCAAATGGGTATTAATGCAGCTTATAGCACATTCCATCGTCAGGGCCTTTCGAGATGGTTGCATTTTATGACAATTATAAGAGCAGATGAAGGGTATAGTACAAGTCCTGCTCCATGGATAGTTAACAATTATGATGTATTTAATATTACAGATTATAATGATTATTTAGTAACCAGTGTGTGGCAGGATGATTATATTGGAATAAACAGAGCAAATCAGGTTTTGGATAATGTGCCTGCGATTACTATGGACGAAACAGCAAAACAGCAATTATTAGGTGAAGCTAAATTCCTAAGAGGATGGTTCTATTACAATCTGGCTACCATATACGGTAATGTGCCTATTTTTTTACATACACCAAAGCCAGGTGAGTTGCCTTCAAATTCTACCCAGGAACAGGTATTTACACAAGCAGCACAAGATTTTAAAGATGCTGCAGCTGTTTTACCCGTTTCGTATAATTCTGATAACATTGGCCGGGCAACTAAAGGAGCTGCGTATGCAATGCTTGGTAAATCTTATTTGCAGCAGCATAAATATCAGGAAGCTCACGATGCCTTGCAATGGCTTACAGAAGGACCTGGAGCTGCACAATATAATTTAGTAACTGATTATAGGACCAATTTTATAGAAACATCTGAAAATAATTCAGAGTCCGTTTTTGAAATTCAAAATGCTGCAAATCCGAATGATGCATTTGATAACGATCAGGGTGATGGCGATCCAAATCATACTCCGGATCGATTGAATTATGGTACATCAATCCCTCCATTTTTTGCACCAAGGCCCATAGGATTTACAGATGGTCAGGCGCGTCGA
Source organism: Flavisolibacter sp. (assembly GCA_045805165.1). GTDB lineage: Bacteria > Bacteroidota > Bacteroidia > Chitinophagales > Chitinophagaceae > Flavisolibacter. Next base: position 2,020 of record JBJMLT010000364.1, on the reverse strand, counting down.
TGGGTAGTGTGGGAGTTTCTGAAAGAAAACACTACAGGAGGACAACGAGATCCAAGGCTGCCTGCCACATTTTTATATGATTCTACTGATGAAAGAGGTCCAGATTTTACAATGGTATATGGAAGAACTTTTACCTCTCTTGGTTATTCTTCAGATCCTGCGGCCGTTCCAAATACTCATGATGTGTACTTCAGAAAATTTTTAGACGACGCTACAATGAATGGTGAAGTTTTTCATTCGGGTAATAATTACAGGTATGTTCGTTATGCCGATGTGCTGTTATTATATGCAGAAGCATTAAATGGATTAGGAAACACTGCACAGGCTTATGCATTTGTTGACAAGGTAAGGGCAAGAGCAGGTTTGGAAAGTTTATCTGTAGTTATGCCTGGTCTGAACCAGCAACAATTTCTTGATCAGTTAAAACATGAAAGAATAACTGAATTAACTGGTGAAGGTCACCGTTGGGAGGATTTAGCGAGATGGGGAGACCTTGGTCCTCAATTAGCTTCCAGAGATGCAGGCTTTGCGAATTTTAAGAAAAACAAACATGAATTTTATCCGATTCCTCAATCTGAACTGGATTTGAATCCTAACCTTAAGCAAAATCCAGGATGGTAATAATATATTTTTATAAGAGTATTATTTGATATTAAAATAATACTCTTATAAAATACTATATCTATGAAGTTGATTAATGCTAGTAATATGTCTTTAAAATACCTGGCTATTGTTATAACAGTTATTTCTTTTTTAACTTGTAATAAGAATACAGGTAATGGAAACTCTAATCCTCCACCCGTTACAGCAGATTCCACATTTACAAATCCACTATTATCAAGCGGCCCGGACCCATGGGTAATACAAATGGATACAAATTATTATTTCACAAGAACATTCGGGAACAAACTCGCTATCTATAAAACAAATAAAATGTCTGCATTGAATAATGCAGCTGTAACAACTATATGGACACCACCGCCAACAGGTGCATATTCTTCAGATATCTGGGCTCCTGAATTACATTATTTGCAAGGAAAGTGGTACATGTATTTTGCTGCGGATAGTAATAATATAAATAGCACTCATCGCATTTATGTATTGGAAAATCCTTCTGTGGACCCAACCATCGGATCCTGGACATTCAAAGGAAAAGTTTCAGATTCATCAGACAAGTGGGCAATTGATGCATCTGAATTCGATTATAATGGACAATCTTATTTAATATGGTCTGGCTGGCAGGGAGATGTTGATGGTGAACAGGACATCTTTATTTCAAGGTTAGCGAATCCGTGGACAATTTCAGGGGCACGCGTTATGATCTCTTCTCCTTTATATAGTTGGGAAAAAAATGGAGCGCCTCCAATAGTTAATGAAGGTCCTGAAGTAATTCAACATAATAACAGGGTATATCTTACGTATTCCGCCAGTGGATGCTGGACTGATGATTATGCATTAGGAATGCTTTCTTTGAAACAAGGAGGGGATCCTATGAATGCTGCTGACTGGGTAAAATCAACAACTCCCATATTTACAAAAAAGCCTGAAAATGGAGCTTTTGGTCCCGGACATAATGGATTTTTTGTTTCCAGGGATGGCAATGAAAACTGGCTGATTTATCATGCTAATTCATCTGCAGGACAAGGTTGTGGCGACTTAAGAAATCCCCGCATACAACCTTTTACATGGAATACAGATGGCAGTCCAAACTTTGGGCAGCCTGTAAATATTCACCTGCCATTAAGAAAACCTTCAGGAGAATGACGATCTGTAAAGAATTTTACTTTGTAAGGATGAATAATAATCAAATTAAGTATTTAGCTCAAATTATTATCTGTCTCGTCCTATTCTCTAAAGCTTCAAGCTCACAAATAGTAGTTTTGCCTGGTGATCATCCTGATCCTTCCGTTGTAAAAATTGGTAATACCTATTGGGCATCTGCTACAACTTCTAATTGGTTTCCCGCCTTTCCTTTGCTTAGTTCGAAAGATCTGCTTCATTGGAAACAGCATGGTTTCGT
>JBJMLT010000363.1:0-9460 GCA_045805165.1 Flavisolibacter sp. | reverse complement strand
TAATATGGCTGGTATTTGCCCTTTTATTTCTATTGTTATTTTAAAAGTTGCAGGGCCTTCAAGAATATTTACCGGCTTACTTAAAATAGCACTCTGAATTATTTTATTTGTTCCGGAATCTTTAAAAGAGGGATCTACTTTAATTGCCGAATCTGCAAATTGCAGTTCAGCCGCAGGCACATCGTTCAAAAGCTGATGAGGAGCATATAGCTGCCAATCTTTATTTCCTTTTGTAAAGAAGTCAAGTTCATAGGAATGTTGATTCAATTTTTTGCCAGTTACTATCCAATGATATTTATCTGCAGAATCCTGAGCATTGGCAGCAATACCTGAAAAAAACATGAAAGCAATAATAACTGCAGAAATGATCCTGTTCATATTTACCAATTAAAACAAACGAGTTCCTGATCAGAACTCGTTTATCAACAGATGCTATTCATTTTTATGATAAGGGTATTGATAAGTTCACTGTTTTAGGTGGAAGACATTTCTGATCATTACAGGTCTGAAATTCCAGCTTACCAGTAATATTGGTTTTCGCTTTGCCTTTCAACTTAACCTTTTGAATAAAGACCACTTTAGTGCTATACTGATTGGCTTGAACACCCAATTTTTCATCTTTGAATTTTTCAAGCTTACCAACTTCTTTCACTTTTCCATTTATGTCAACTAAAGGATTTTTATTAAAATTAAAAGAGGTAGGTATTGCTATTGCATCTTTAGGCTGTGTCTGGGAATATAAATGCCACCCCTGTTGAATAGTAGCAACCATCTGGATCTCATATACATTGTCCGATATCTTCTTACTTGAAAAGCTCCATGTAACCGGATTAATGTTCTGAGCAACTGCAGTTCCAGCTATAACAATTGATAATAATACAAATGATAGATATTTCATGGGAGAACTAATTATTGCAAATTTCTTTTTTATAGCCATTGAAAGATGTTAAAAATTTTAAGTGGCTCAGGCAGTTTCGTATACCAATGAAAATAATAATTCAAACACCTTTCGACCATCTGTATTGCCTAAAACTGGGGAACAGGCCCTTTCGGGATGGGGCATCATTCCAATGATATTTCTATTTTCATTGCAAATGCCAGCTATATTTCTTGCCGAGCCGTTAGGATTGGCAGATGCAGTTATTCTTCCCTGCTCATCGCAATAACGGAAAAGCACAAGGTCTTTCTCTTCCAAGTAATCCAGCACTTTTTCATCTGCATAATATCTACCTTCTCCATGGGCTATGGGTATCTTATAAACATTATTTTCAGTGTCCTTAAGAAAAACATTCCTGCATACAAACTTCTGGTCATTATTTCGCAAAAGGGCACCGGGCAATAACTGCGATTCACACAAGATCTGGAAACCATTGCATATACCCAGGACCTTCCCTCCCTTTCCAGCAAATTCAATAACACTCTTCATAATGGGGCTAAAGCGGGCAATGGCGCCTGTTCTTAGATAATCGCCAAAAGAGAATCCACCCGGAAGAACGATACAATCATCAGTAGTAAATTGGGAAAGATCACTATCCTTATGCCAAAGCATGACGCATTCCTGTTTCAAATCATATACAAGAGCATCATGAATATCTCTATCACAATTTGATCCGGGAAATACTACTACACCAAATTTCATAGCCAGAATTTAATAATACAAAGATACTTTTCCATTAGTATTTCAGGTGTTAATGCCAGGTTGGTGTGCCATATTGTTGAAAAAGTATATATCCAACTGTTATAATGAACAGAAAACCAGGCATAAATCTTTTCACAGGATAATAATAAGCGCATGCATGAAAAGCTGCAAACGGGGCTGTAATAATCACCCAAGTATTAAAAGTTTGATCACTGTTTATAAAGGGCACGAAAAAGGCCATTAATAAATAAAGAAGTAATACACTCCAGTTCTTTCTTCCCTGAATCAACATCTTCCTCATATGCACCTGAATAAGATAGCCGCCGACCAGAAATGGGATCGTTAAAAGCAAAATGCTTGCAGCGAGCCAAATGGTACTATTAATTAAAGGAATCCTTAAAGAAATATGAGGAAAATAATTAGCTATACTTAACCTGTCTGAAAGAAAAAGGTAAACAAGGTGAAAATAATAGGGTGTAAGGCTACCCAGAATAAATAAAAACATCTCATTCAACTTGAATGGCTTCAGGATCATTATACCCAACAAAATGCATAAAACAAAAAGTGCAGAAGGGAAATAAATATAAGAGCTAATGCCTGCTATAAGTCCGATATTATATACCTGTGCTTTTGTATTGCCTGAGTTATATAACCTGAATAGTTTAATAAACATCCAAATGATAAGAGTGCTTGAGAGCAAGGGAGATGAAAGATAATTCCACTCCGGCAGTAAAGAAGTGATCAATAAATAAGACATGGCAGGTAAATAAGTTTGCCTGGGTATAAGGCGATATTCATTTACCATATAATTGACCATCAAAGCCTGAATGTATAATAGTATAAAGGAGAATGCGGAGCATACAACTGCGTTATTGGCAGGTAGAGAAGAAATGATCACATGATAAAGTCTTCCATCATTAATTGTTGCAACTATGTTTTTCGAATATAAAAACAGCGGCATTTTTAACAGGAGACCGAATATAAGAAGTATGGCAATATTTCCAGGAGACTTCTGTTTGAACAATCCTATCACAAGGCAATGCTATTAATTAAATTCGACTTTAGCAAAGCAAATATAATTTCTGAAGTAGCAGGGAATTATTAATTGGTGAATGCTAACCTGCTTTCCATATTTAGGCAGGAACTCATATCCCTTATCGAGGTTCTTTAATGTAGGATTATGACTGATCTGTCCATCAGGCGATAAAGTAAAATCATTCAGAAGTAATGTTCTTTTTTCATCGATATTGAATATATAATGGATCTGACTACCTGTATTAGCCATTTCATATGATACACGGTCATCTGATTCATCATCGAACTGCTCTTTGTGTATAACATTATTCCATTCCAGCTTTCCTGTTTTATCGAAAGACAGAATGGTTATATTATCCGCATGGTACCTTACTGCCTGAGAATTATCGAACCGGCTCCTCCACCACAGGTTACTATAATAAGGTGAATAACTTGAATAATAATCATAAGACGAATAAGGCATCCCATATAAATAATTCCAGCGGTTCCAGCTGTTATAGCGGGAGGTAGTATAATAAGCTTCTGTGTTTATAATAAAGCCACCATCTTTTTTTATTATGATATTTCTTATAAAATAATCATTAAATGCCATTTTCGCATTTGCGTCTCCTTTTGCTTCTTTTCGAAGTTCGTCACCCAACGTTACAGAATTCTCCAGTACCGGTTTCCTGCTCTCTTTATCCCATATATAAAAGAAGAAGCCATCGATATTCCCTCTTTTCTGTTTGTAATAAAAAGAAGTTACAAAATATCTTTTGTTCGTGTTATCAGCTTTTACATGGATCTCATCAAGAAATATCTTATCTAATGGAATATCAGTAAAAATTACCGAGTCGGACAATGCAGGCTTCCAGGCCAAAGAAGCGGTGGAAATGGTTTCATTTGTTGCTCTTTCAAATTTTGTAAAAACGAGGTCGCCGTCATTATCGAGATTAAATTCATCGAGGTAATCACTGTGATCTTCCATCGAAACATACAATCTGGATTTATTTAATAGCGAAAGCTTATCATCGAATAACAAAGTAGTTATAACAAATTTTGATCTGTTCTTTGAATTGATCTTGAAGACCATAAGCTTTGATTTGTTTTCGCTGCTTATGGTAGAATAAATCTTGTTATTCGCTGCAAAACCTATATGTGATGTATCGAGCTGAATAACATCAGAGATCTTTTTGCCGTTCCCATCTACTTTAACTGCATTACAATAAACAACATTCTTTTTCTGATATTCATATATCATGTAACTGAAATCGGGGTAATTAAAAAAGTCTACATTAATAAGGCGGTCAGCGGGCATGTAATCTAATTCCAGCTTATCAGTTAGTTGCATATCATTATTATATACATCTATAAAGTTTTTGTTCCTTATATTTTTATAAATAAGAAAATTGCCGGATATCTTTCCTATGATTTCAAAATTTATTCTGCGACTATCTTCCCTTTCAGGTTCGGAATAAACTATCCGCTGAGAAAAAGTTGAAAACAGGTTAAAAGAAAACAGAATAAGTAAAAGGAATTTGGGGTAACTCATAATGTACGTATTCTTTACAATTAAAGTTAATATAATTATAAGACGAGTAAAATTTTATAAGGATGCTTTAGAATCCAATTTAAAGATTAATTAAGTTGTTTAATCGAATATTCCATTCACTTTCAATTTAACTTATACCTTTGCAAACTGCAATAAATTAACAGGCTCATTGTGAGAATACCTTTAAACAGAGTTACAGCAGCAGGATTAATTGTAGCGCTAGGAATTATTTACGGAGATATAGGAACCTCCCCCTTGTATGTACTTAATGCCATAACCAATGGCCGGCAAATATCTGAAAAACTTATCCTAGGCTCTTTATCATGTATTATCTGGACCTTAACGCTTCAAACTACAATCAAATATGTCATACTTACCCTAAAGGCAGATAACCGTGGGGAAGGAGGCATTTTTTCTTTATATGCACTAGTACGCAGGCAGAAAAGATGGTTGGTTCTTCCTGCTATGATAGGAGGCGCTGCCTTGATCGCGGATGGAATGATAACTCCGCCGATCACAGTTACTTCTGCTGTTGAAGGTTTACGGCAGATCTCCTTTATTCATAATATACAGGACTGGACGATCATTTATATAGTAATTGGAATACTTACCTTTTTATTTTTAATACAGCAATTCGGAACTTCATTTATTGGACGAATGTTTGGACCCATAATGCTAATATGGTTTCTATTACTTGCCATAATGGGTTCCTGGCATCTGGTCGATGACCTGCACATTTTTAAAGCTCTGAATCCCTATTACGCAATACAACTATTAACCACCTATCCAAATGGATTTTACATATTAGGAGCCGTATTCCTATGCACAACGGGGGCCGAGGCCTTATATTCTGATTTGGGTCATTGCGGCCGAAGTAATATTCGCATGTCCTGGATCTTTGTGAAAGCCTGCCTTATCCTAAATTATCTGGGACAAGGGGCCTGGCTTTTAAAAAATTATGCAGGACACCGTATAACAGGAGATATGGTTGAATCCGGCTTCAATCCATTTTTCGGAATTATGCCAGACTGGTTTAAGTTACCTGGAATTGCCATAGCGACAGCTGCTGCCATTATTGCCAGCCAGGCTTTAATTTCGGGATCATTTACATTGATCAGTGAAGCAATGCGCCTTAATCTTTGGCCTAAATTAAAGATTGCCTACCCAACTGAAGAAAGGGGTCAACTTTATGTACCTGGCATTAATACTATATTATTTATAGGCTGTATTGGCATTGTTCTTTATTTTCAGAAATCATCAAGAATGGAGGCTGCTTATGGATTGGCCATTACACTTTGCATGATAGCCACCTCTATACTATTTGCAAATTTCCTTGCTTCTAGAAGAGTAAATGCTGCCCTGATCTGGTTATACCTGATCGTTTATTTTACGATTGAATTCAGCTTTTTGTTAGCCAATTTAAACAAATTTCCACATGGAGGTTACGTAACACTAATAGTGGGCGGTGGGTTGTTCATGATCATGTATATCTGGTTCAGGTCCAGAAAGATCAAGAACAGATATGTAGAGTTTGTACGGCTAGAGCATTATATTCCTAAAATACAGGAGCTAAGCAACGACCGGTCTGTTCCAAAGTATGCTACTCACCTGGTATATTTAACCAGTGCTGATAATCCAAAAGAAATTGAGCATAAGATCATTTATTCCATTTTGAATAAAAAGCCTAAGCGTGCAGATATCTATTGGTTCGTGCATGTTGATACATTAGATGATCCTTATACAATGGAATATAAAGTCGATCATATTATTCCTAATGATATCATAAGAGTAGAGTTCAGACTAGGGTTCAGAGTAGAGCCAAGAATAAACCTGATGTTCCGAAAGGTAGTTGAGGATCTGGTAACAAATAAGGAAGTGAACATTACGAGCAGATATGAGAGCCTGGAACGCAGCAATATAGTTGGAGACTTTTCATTTATAGTAATGGAAAAATATTTAAGCCAGGATAATGACCTTGCCATTTGGGAACGCCTGATAATGAAATTCTATTTCTGGTTAAAGGAAGTGAGCCTTTCGGAAGAAAGAGGCTTTGGACTTGATGCAAGCACAGTTACCATAGAAAAATTCCCGTTAATAGTTGCTCCGGTTACCAATTTGCGCCTTAAAAGGATAGAATAGCGTAATAAAACCTCTATTTCCCCTTCCCTCTTGACATTTATAAATGCAAAAGCTATTTTTAAGGGTCGTAAAGGGTTAGTGAAGAGTTGTTAATATAGATTTAAATAAATTAATCCGATAATCCCGATCCTGTGTTTTTATTCAAACAAAAAAAACCAACCATGACTAAGCTCTACCTGCTCCCTTTTGCTCTTGCATTAATAATTGTAAGTTGTAAATCTACCAGCAAAGCTTTCCAAAAAGGTGACTATACTGATGCCATTCAATTAGGAGTAAAAAAGCTTCAGAAAGATCCACATGACCTTCAAACAAAGGACATGGTGCTTAAATCTTATTCTTACGAAATAACTGAACATGAGGATAGAGTAAGAGTATTATCGAACAGCAGCAGCGATCTTAAATACGATCAGATATACCAGGAATATGCACATATGCAAAATCTGTATGCATTTATTCATCAGTATCCAGCTGTTGCATCAATGATTCCCACCAAAGATTATTCTGAAATGCTGCAAAGTTATGGGGACAAAGCTGCACAAGTTCATCAGGATAAAGGAACTGTTTGGATGAATGACAGAACGAAAGCAAGCTATCGTTTGGCATTCAAAGAGTTCAATGAGGCTTTGCGCTACAGGCCGGATGACATCAATTTAAAAAGAGACAGGGATGAAGCCTATGACCTTGCTATTACAAAGGTTATTATAGCTCCCATGCAGCCATACAGTGGATATCAATATTCTTCAGCCTATAAGCTACAAAACTTCCAGAATGATATTATCAGGATACTGGCCAATAATATGCATAGTGATTTTATCCGATTCTATTCCGAATGGGAAGCTAAGAATAAAAACATTGAACCTGACCAGATATTGGAATTGAACTTTACAAGAATCATTATAGGCCAACCTTTCGATGAGAAGAATACAAGAGAGATCACCAAGCAAGTGGTAACAAAAGAAATAGTATATAAACCTGATTCTGTAATAAAGCAATATCAAACGGTTACCGCCAAAATCGTCAATACAAAAAGGACCTTAGTATCTCAGGGTGATCTTTATATAACAGTACGTGATACTAAAGGAAGAATTATCTGGAATGATCGCTTTACAGGAGAAAATAAGTGGACCACTGAATTTGCCACCTTTTCCGGAGATGAAAGAGCTTTGGAAGAAAGCGATAAAACACTTTGCAAAAAAAATGATTACACCCCACCGGGAGAGCCAAAGATCATGGGTGATCTGATGGGACAAATACAAAATGACCTTAGTAGCAGATTAAGGTCATATTACACAAAAGCCCTTTAATTAATTTAATACTAACCCCAATGCCTGTTGTCTTTTGGCGACAGGCATTTTTTATTGCTCTTTTAATATGGTTTTGTCTGGCAATACTTTTAAATTATAGCGGACTCCTATTTTTAATGCATAGTTTTCCTTTCCGTGACTTACCGGAAAACCAAAGCACACCGGATATTTATAATCCTTAACATGTTCCTGGATTATTTCATAAGCTGTTTTACCAAAAGGCCTTTCCGTATCCTTAGTTTCTGTAAACCCTCCAATTATAAGTCCCTTTAAATTTTTTAGTTTTCCAGATCTTTTCAATTGAACCATCATGCGATCAATATTATACAGATGCTCTCCTACGTCTTCAAGAAACAGAATCTTATTTTTTGTTCCAAGATCTGAAGACGTACCGATAATATGAGTTAATAAAGCAAGATTTCCTCCTACCAATTGGCCTTTAGCTTCCCCATCTCTGTTCATACTATTCGGAGGGCATTCATAAGGATCTGACTTCCCTTCAATAGCATTTCGAAGAGATTTGAGATAGGGATTATCTATTTCACCATCGTTAAAAGCATTTGCCATAGGCGCATGCAAAGAGCCTACTTTATAATTCGAAATGATATGAGAGTGTAACACAGTAATATCACTGAAACCAATGATCCATTTAGGGTGTTTCTTAAATTTCCTGAAACTTATCTTATCAATGATCCTGCTGATACCATAACCACCCCGGGCACATAGAATGGCACGAACATTTTTATCATCCAGCATTTGCTGAAGGTCAATTACTCTCTCTTCATCGGTTCCAGAAAAATAATTTTTTGAATTGCTATGAGTAGTTGCACCCATTTGAAGATTATATCCCCAGGAATCGAGGATCTCTATACAGGCCTGAATTCTTTCAAAAGGCATAAAGCCGGCAGGTGCCACAATCCCTATAGTATCTCCCTTTTTTAAGTAGGGTGGAATCTTTATCATACAACTTCTTTTAATAATACTACTTCCTCAGAAACAACCAGTTTATATTTAACTCCGCTCTTTAAAGCAAAATTTGCTTTTTGATGGCCAACAGGAAAATCAAAGCATACAGGATAATTTAATCCTTTAATTTTCTCCAGCACTATTTCCTGCAATGATTTGCCAAATTCTTCACCCGGATCATCCTGCTTTATATTAAAGCCACCAATTATAAGTCCTTTAAGATTCTTCAATTTGCCTGTTCTTTTCAGATTCCAGAACATTCTGTCTATACTATAAAGATATTCTCCGGTGTCTTCTACAAATAATATTTTACCATTAGTTTGAAAGTCAGACACGCTACCAGTTAATGATTCTATGGTCTTTAAATTTCCTCCCACTAAAATTCCCTGTCCTGTTCCTGCTTTATTTGCCGGATTTACAACAACGGGATAATTGATCCTTTTACCAATCAAAGCATCTCTGATGGAATTAATTGAATCTATTTGAAGGGGCTCAGCAGCTGTTAAATCTGAAGGAAAGCTATTGCACATTTTTGAATGAATAGATGCAATATGGCAATTGGTATGTATATGGTTAAGAAGAACTGTTATATCACTAAAACCAATAAGCCATTTAGGATGCTTAATAAATTTTGTCCAGTTTAATTTATCAACAATTCTTACTGCTCCATACCCGCCCCTTGCACACATTATGGCTTTAATTTGCGGATCATTTAATAATTGCTGCAGATCTGCCGCCCTTTCTTCATCTGTTCCTCCAAATGTAAAATCTGACTTTCCAATAGTTGATCCGGTACGTATTTTAAATCCCCAGGTTTCCATAAGTTGCATGGCTGGCAGGATCTCG
>JBJMLT010000362.1:0-2747 GCA_045805165.1 Flavisolibacter sp. | reverse complement strand
GGTTATAACACTTTTGATAATCCTGCATTTAATCATACATACGCGGATTTAAATGGACATACCACTATTTCGGCAATAGGCGCTACGCTAGCTGCGAGAAAAGGTATATTAGTTTTAATTGCAGCCGGAAATGAAGGGACTACCAGTTGGCATTATATAAATACTCCTGCCGATGCGGATAGTATTCTGGCTGTAGGCGCTGTAGGAACTAATGGAGCTGTTGCTTCATTCTCCGGATTCGGACCATCATCAGATGGAAGAATAAAGCCAGATGTAGCCTCAATAGGGCAAGGAACAGTAATTGAAACTCCTTCCAATACAGTTAGCACAGGAAATGGTACTTCATTTGCCTGTCCGAACATGGCAGGCCTGGCTACCTGCTTATGGCAGGGATTTCAGGAGTTCAATAACATCGCTATTGTTCATGCATTGCAACAGGCAGGAAATATTGCTGGTAATCCTGATAACCGGACAGGTTATGGAATTCCCGATGTAAAAAAAGCAGTGTTGATACTTCTTAAAAGCTATGCAACTTCTTCTGTTACTGTAAATAATTGTATGCCCGGTTTGACCTGGAAGAGCAAGGACCTGAGCTCAATGAAATATATAATTGAAAGGAAATTGCCCGGGGAAAATACTTATTCGAAAATAGCTGAAGTGCCCGGAACAGGAACTGCATTTAATTCACATATCTATCAGTATACTGATACCCCGCTTATTGCAAATGCCGGAGCTATTTTTTATAGAATATCTGAAGTTATAGACACTTCAGCGACGGGATTAAGCTTTGATGTAATAACCAGCACGACAGTGAATTTAGCTTCCAGTTGTATAACAACTGGAATTGGAAATGTCAATAACAGTAATGTGATCCTGGTTTCCCCTAATCCGGCTAATGAAAAAATAGATATTAAGTTCCTTAATGAGAATGTAATCAATAACCTTATAGTTAGGATAACTAATTCAATTGGCCAAACAGTTAAAACAATTAATACTTCCAAACCACAGGGATTATTCTATATACCTGTTTTCATTTCCAATTTCCCTTCCGGGAAATATTTTATCAGCATTTATAATAACACTAATTTATTAATTACAAAACCGTTTATTAAGCTTTAAACAGAGCAGTAAATAGAGTGTCTGCCTTTTCTTTATAGCCTTTATAATAATTAAAAGAGATCAATTGAAGAGAAGTATTATTTATCAGGTAATTGACCATTTCTTCGTTTTCGGACGCGAATACAGAACAGGTAATGTATAAAAAGTTGCCATCTTTATTAAGCTTTTTGGAAGAATTCAATGCGATTGATCTTTGAAGTCTGTTATAATGATCCAGCTTCTGATCATTGAAATAGGTAACTTGTTCGGGAGATCTGCTCCAGGTGCCTGATCCACTGCATGGCACATCACAGATAATAAAATCAAAATCTTTAGCAGGTAAATTATTTTCTAAAGTAAGATCAGCTTCAAAAGAATGGTACGAATCGATATGTGCACGCCTGAACCTATTTTGAAGATTAATTAAAATGGTCCTCCTTACATCGGAGACTGTTAATTGAGCTTTGGGGTAAAGGTCTTTAAATAAAATAGATTTACCCCCGCTTGCTGCGCAGGTATCCCATACTTTGAGACTTTTATTATTATCTATTATTGATTTAGTTGAATTAAATACCTTCTGAGAATTGAGATCCTGTATTACAGCATCTTCATCAATGCTTATTAATTTATCAATTGATGATGAATTGGGAAGACGGATACAAGAAGATGTAATTTCTTTAAATAAACCAGGGGCATTATTTAATTGCCGGATAACATCTTCATATTTGCCTGGTCTTATCCGAATAAACACATCCGGTTGAATTAAAAACGATTCATTGAACTTTTCAACCTCTATTTCCTTACTTAATTTATTATTGAAAGGTAAAACGGAATTAATGCTGCAATCAGGACAAACTATTGATAATTTTTCTTTGACTTCTATGTTTAATAGATCAACCCATTCAGGCCTTAATTCATTAATGATTATATTTTGAGAAGTTGATGTAAGAAAAAGACCCGTTAGTAATTGTTCTTCTATTGTCCATGATTGAAACAATCCACCTTTTCGGAAGTAACTAAAACAAAGCTCTGAAATAATCTTTCTATCTTTTGACCCGTACTTTTTATTGGATGAATAAAAATTCTTCAACCATGGAGATAATGGAATGGATCCGTCATAATTTTCCAATATCAGTTTTGCGGTGTTCAGATAGGAATGAGATCGCATCCGCAAATGTTATGAATAAGAAGGTTATTATCAAAATAAGGTGATATACAGACCTGAACTTACAATTTGATTGTTTTTAAACTAATTCTATTGTAATAACCAATTATTTGTAAAAAATAAATACCTGAAGGCCATGCCTTGCAATCAATTGCGAAATTATTTTCTCCTGCATTAAGCTTGATTTGCTTTTGGTACATTGGCTTAGCTAAGCCATCTGAAATAATTATTGTGGCATTTTGTTTTATATTGGATTGACAAATAAAGCTTAATTGATCTGAAAAAGGATTGTTCTTAATTTTTATATTAAAAAGCTGATCTTCTTTAACTACCTTGATAATCTTTGAAAGGGTCGATTTTCCGTCTATGTCTATTTCTTTAATTTGGTAATAATTGGAACCGGAATTGGGTTGGTTATCATTGAATAAATAATTCGAATTATTAGATTCGAATGGAACAGAACCTATGGAATAAAAGTTTAATC
>JBJMLT010000361.1:0-2257 GCA_045805165.1 Flavisolibacter sp. | reverse complement strand
CCATGGAATATATCTGCTTCCAAAAGCCTTCATCAGTACCATTGCAATTTTTTGTGCAGCTCCGCTTACCGCTATCAATTTGCCAAGCATAGCACCAAGCCCAATAATAATCACAATAGACCCGAGCGTTTCTCCTATGCCTTTTTGAATTGATGCGCCTATCTTATTAATTGGTACTCCTAATAATATTCCTGTTAATATGCAAACAATTAGAAACGAAAGAAATGCATTTATCTTGCCAACGCTGATCAGCAAGACTAATATGACCAGACAAATAAATACCTTTAGTAAGATCATTATAAATTAAAAAATGAAGCTTCAAATAAGTAAAGACTGAATTGTCAATAATGAATACTGAATTGAATTGATTATAGAACTTTATCTACTATTTTCCCTGTCTTTTTATTTTTAAGGATAACTTTCTTTGCTCCATAGTGAGTTACCTCTTCTTTAACCAGGTAATGATCAGAATCATATTCTGTTAAATGGCTGTCTTTACTTACTCCTGTTTTACCTCTCCAGGTTTCTATCTTCACAGGTTCCCATAATTTACTGTTAACAGACCTGTAGGCAGCGTCCAGAACTGAATTCACTACATAGCCATCGTAGAATGTTTCTTTGGGTGCTTTACCTTTTTCTAAAGAATTGAACATATCCATGAACATGTGGTTATAGCCTAATTCATTTAGTTCATCACCTACCGGAAATAGCCATCCTGTATTGCTTTCAGCTTTTTCTGCTGTATATCCTACCCCTTTTCCGGTAGTAAACATATCAAACCCGGTACGTAAAAAACTATTGATCCAAATGGTGCCTTCTGTTCCCATCACTTCATCTCGTAGATCCAAACCGCCTCTGAATGTCCAGCTAACTTCAAATTGTCCAATTGCTCCATTTTCATATTTTACAAGTGCTATAGCATGGTCTTCTGCATCAATAGGCTTTACTTGTGTATCAGCCCAGCACATAACTTCAACTGGTCTTATATCTTTACCAATATAGCTTCTTGATATTTCTACACAGTGGCAGCCAAGATCAAGTATGCAACCACCTCCAGCCTGTTCTTTATCCCAAAACCATTCACTGTGTGGGCCAGGATGCGTTTCCCTTGATTTCGCCCATAATATTCTTCCCAGGGCGCCATTTTTTACACTTTCCTGTGCTTTTAAAAATTTGGGAGTATATACAAGGTCTTCTAAATATCCATTAAAGATGCCTGCAGCTTCTACAGCTTCCATCATTCTTTTGGCTTCTTCTGCATTCCTTCCGAGAGGCTTTGTAACTATAACAGGCTTTTTGTGTTTGCAGCAAAGCATTACAGCTTCTTCATGCAGATTATTAGGAAGAGCAACACATACAACATCTACTTCTTTCAGGGAAATAGCTTCTTCCATTTTTGTTGTCCGGTGCGCAACATTATAATCTGTTGCAAATTTTTTAGCTGATTCCTCCCTTCTTGAATAAATGCTTACAATTTTATCAGAGCTGCGATATCCCTGAATAGAGTCTGCATAGAACCGTCCTATAAAACCAGAACCCAGCATGGCAATCTTTCTCATTTCTATTAATTTTTAATTGTATTATTTCAATATCTTTTCGTCTTTCAAAATTTTGAATTTGATATCTATTTGATCTCCCTGATCTTTATATTTTTAAACCAGATCTCGCTTCCATGGTCCTGCAGGCATATGTAGCCCTTCTTGTTCATTCCATATCCTGGAGCATCCTTCCACTTGCCTTCTTTTTTATGTTCCAGCCATTCTTTACTTCCAATAGTATATTCAACAACCTTAATACCATTTAGCCAATGTTCCACATGCCCATGATCAATAACGATCCTGGTATGATTCCATTCACCTATTGGTCTGTAAGCCATTTTTAAAGGAGGGTCCATGGCATAGTTGGCTCCTGTCATTTGCCATTTTTCTAATTTCTCCGGATATCCTTTGTCATCAATGATCTGGTATTCAGGTCCACTTAAATAGGGTTCTTTGTATTGTTCTGTAACCATGTATAATATGCCGGAATTTCCATATGGGGTCAGTTTCCAATCAACATTAAGTTCAAAATTCTCATACTGTTCTGTTGTTATCAGGTTTCCCCTCTTTGTTGCTTTATCCTTTCCAATACAATGCAAAGTAACATCTTCCGCTCTCCAGCTATCCGCGGTATTGTTTTGATAAGTACGCCAGCCTTTTATATCTTTCCCATCAATTAAAAGTTTAGATCTTTTTATTTTCTTTTAGTTATATAGTTT
>JBJMLT010000360.1:0-3584 GCA_045805165.1 Flavisolibacter sp. | reverse complement strand
GAAACAAACGATTTCAACCGGATTATCCCTGTAAATATTGAAGAACAAATGAAGACGGCATACATTGACTATTCAATGTCAGTGATCGTAGGCCGTGCTTTGCCTGACGTTAGAGATGGCTTAAAGCCTGTACACAGACGTATCCTTTTTGCTATGAATGAATTGGGTATGGGATACAGCCGTCCGTATAAAAAGTCAGCTCGTATCGTTGGAGAGGTTTTAGGTAAATATCATCCGCATGGTGATTCATCAGTGTATGATGCTATGGTTCGCATGGCACAGGAATGGAGCATGAGATATACACTTATCGATGGCCAGGGAAACTTTGGAAGCCAGGATGGTGATGGTCCTGCAGCAATGCGTTATACTGAAGCCAGAATGGAACGTTTGACGGAAAATATCCTGCAGGATATTGAAAAGGATACTGTCGATTTCCAATTGAACTTTGATGACTCTCTTCAGGAACCTTCAGTATTGCCTGCGCGTATTCCTCAATTATTAATTAATGGTTCAAGTGGAATAGCAGTAGGTATGGCCACTAATATGATGCCTCATAATTTAACCGAGGTAATTGATGGATGCGTGGCTTATATCAATAATAGAGAAATTACAGTAGATGAGCTGATGCAATATGTGAAAGCTCCCGATTTTCCTACAGGTGGAACTATTTATGGAATGGAAGGTATTAAAGCAGCTTTCCATTTTGGTAGAGGAAGGCTGGTGCTAAGAGGTAAGCTTCATATAGATACCAAGCAAAGTGGAAGAGAACAAATAATAGTAACAGAAGTGCCCTACCAGGTAAACAGGGATGCTCTTTGTGATCGTATCGGTCAACTGGTAAATGAAAAGATCATTGAAGGCATTGCTCATGTAAATAATGAATCGAATAATAAAGAAGGTACAAGAATAGTTGTAGACCTTAAAAGAGATGCAGTAGCGAATGTTGTTATTAATCAGCTTTTCAAATTTACCGAGCTTCAAACCAGCTATGGAATAAATAATGTAGCTCTGGTTAAAGGACGGCCAAAAGTTCTTAACCTTAAAGAGCTTATAACAGAATTTGTTGAATTCAGACATGAAGTAGTTGTAAGACGTACGAAATTTGAATTGAGAGAAGCTGAAAAGAAGGCACATATTCTTCAGGGTTATTTAATTGCCCTGGATCATCTGGATGAAGTAATCTCCTTGATCCGTTCTTCTGCTAATCCTGAAATAGCAAAGGATAAACTGATAAATGCAGGATGGGGATTGGATGAAATTCAGGCAAAGGCCATATTGGAATTAAGATTACAGCGCCTTACAGGAATGGAGCGTGATAAAATAAGACAGGAATATGATGAGCTGATGAAATTGATCTCTTACCTGAAAGAATTATTGTCTAACGAGGGCATGAGATATGATGTCATCAAGAAAGAATTGAATGAAGTAAAAGACCGTTTTGGAGATGAAAGAAAAACAGATATCACTTATCTCGATAATGAGGTCCGTATAAAAGACCTGATCAAGGAAGAAGACGTAGTTATTACTATTTCACATCTCGGATACATCAAAAGAACTTCCGCTACAGAATTCAGGGCCCAGAAAAGGGGAGGCAGGGGAGCTGTTGGAGGTAGAACAAGAGATGAGGACTATATAGAGCATTTGTTTGTGGCATCTACACACCATACTATGCTATTCTTTACTGAAAAAGGAAGATGCTACTGGCTTAATGTTTATGAAATACCAGAAGGTGAAAAGAATAGTAAGGGAAGGGCCATTCAGAATTTATTACAGATAGCTCCTGATGATAAGATTAGGGCGATCATAGATATTAAAGACCTGCAGGATGTTGAATTTGTAAACAATCATTTTATTATTCTTTGCACCAAGAAGGGAATTATAAAGAAGACCGCGTTAGCCGATTTTAGCAGACCAAGGCAAACAGGAGTAAATGCGATTACTATTATTGAAGGTGACCAGTTGTTGGAAGCAAAACTAACGGATGGACAATGCGAAATAATGATGGCTATTGCTTCCGGTAGGGCGATCCGTTTTCCAGAAGTAAAAGTACGACCAACAGGAAGGGGTGCCATAGGAGTAGCCGGTATAGAAGTTGATGATGCTAATGATGAAGTGGTAGGAATGATTTGTGTTAATCTATCTAATCCCGATGGCCGTACAGTACTTGTAGTTAGTGAAAAAGGATTTGGAAAAAGAACAGCTGTGGATGAATACCGCGTAACGAACAGGGGTGGGAAAGGAGTTAAAACTATTAATGTAACCGATAAAACAGGTAGGCTGGTCGGAATGCTGGATGTTTCTGAAAAAGAAGATCTTATGATTACCTGCCGAAGCGGTGTAACCATAAGAATGAAGGTGGCCGATATAAGTGAGCAGGGTAGAGCAACACAGGGAGTGAAGCTTATCCGTATTGATGAAGGGGATGCTATCGCAGCTATTACAAAAATTGATATACAGGAAACGGAAGGTGTTGATATTGAAGAAACAACCAATTTGCCCGAAAATCCATCTGATGGAGATAATGCTGTTCAATCATAACTTTATCAATTAAATCAATAACAATGCGAAAACTTTTATTATTCGTTGTGCTTGCAACTTTTGCTTCCAGCATATTTGCGCAAAAGTTGGATGATGTACAGAACATGATGAGTAAAGGGAAATACACAGATGCGAAGGCTGCTATTGACAAGTTACTCTCCGACCCAAAAAACCAGAATGATCCTAAAGCCTGGTATTATAAAGGAAAGATATATGCTGAATTGGCCCGTCAGGATAGTACTGGGGTCTTGACATACGATCCTTCCAGGGAAGCATTTGAAGCATTTAAAAAATATCAGCAATTAGATCCAAAGAATACCCTGATGCTTTTAGAACAGAATGTTGGCTTATTCCAGGTATATGACATTTATTACAATAGGGGAGTAAAATATTATAATGATAAAGAGTATACTAAAGCATTTGACAATTTGAAAAATGCAATGGATCTGGAAGAATATATTTCTAAAAGAAGCTATTCCTATAACAACTTTACATTCCCGGCACTGGATACCCAATTAGTTAATCTTACAGCATCCTCAGCTTATTTGGCAAAGCGCCAGGATGAATCCATTCCTTATTTTGAAAAATTAGCCGATGCTAAGATCAGTGGTAAAAATTATAAAGAAGTGTATGGATTACTGGCTCAATACTATATAAATAAAGGTGACCAGGCTAAAGCCGATAAATATCTGGCATTAGGTAATCAGTTATATCCTGATAAAGATTATTGGGTAAGCCTCGAATTTGGTAATCCGGGTGATGACAAGGATAAAAGATTGGCCCGTTATGAAGAAATGACTCAGAAATATCCTGACAATTATGCGTTGAGTATGGATTATAGTATTGAACTATTCAATTATCTGTATTCAGTAGACAAAAAGCCTGCAGATTATACAGCCAGGCAGCAAAAGCTTCAGGAAGTATTAAACAGGACCATCAATATTAATTCCACTGCATTGGCAAATTTTGTTATGTCTCAGCATATATATAATGAAATATATGATGTAGAAGACGCATTAAGAGCTGTAAAAGGAAATGCGCCTGCT
>JBJMLT010000359.1:0-2456 GCA_045805165.1 Flavisolibacter sp. | reverse complement strand
TTGAATGAATTAAATTATATGGACTCTGCCTTATATTATTTGCAAGGTCGAAATATTCTGTTCCCAAATAATGCCATTCCGCACGAGCAATTATTTGAAGATGTTTATTAGGAATTAAATCATAACTATATTGAGCTGATAACATAGATGTGATATCCGGAGTAAATATCTGTTTCTTTCCTTCCAGATCGACGGATTGTCCATTTGAAGAAAGTTTCAATGAACTGTATTCCGCATGTGTATATCCAAAATTATACTGTACTTCTAACCCTTTTAAAGGTTTAAAAGAGGCCTCAGCTTCTACACCTTTACTTGTAAGCGAACCCGTATTTCTAGTTACAGTTATAGCGTCTGGCAAAATAAGGGTTGGAACCTGTGCATTATTTACATAAGTTAAAAAAGCGGCAATATTCAATATAAGTCTATTGTTCCAACTATTATTTTTAATACCCCATTCTATATTATTACTGTATTCAGGCTTGTATGGATATAAGGGAGGCTGAGATGGATCTGAAGAAAGCTGAGTTAATCCGCCGGTTCTATATCCCCTTGAGTAACTTACATGCATAGCCGTAAAATCATTAATCTCAAATCTGATAGCAAGCTTTGGAGAAATTGCATTATAATGAACTGCGGCGGAAGTATCATTGCGGGTAACAAAAGGATCTTGTCCATCTTTCTGATATTCTCCTTCCACATCCAGCTTTTTGTATTCATAATCATAACGAAGACCCGTTGTGAGTTGCCATTTTTTAAACAACTTGAAATTTATCTGGCCGTATAAAGAGATGCCGGTATTGCTGGCTTTTGTAGAATTGATTGTTGAAAAATTGCTATCTGGTATTCCTAATAAGCCTGCATCTGCACCAAAATGCGTTGCCTGCCTGTTCGGAAGATTTTGGTGAAAGAAATAAGTGCCGGCAGTCCAATTCAGATGTGTTGACATTTCCGGGGAAGAAGTAAATCTAAATTCATGAGTCAGTGCCTTTACATCGTTCCATGGCTTACCATAATTGTTTATAATGGAAACGGCATCCAGTGGTGAAAAATCACCATCAAGGGGGGCATTATAATATCGATAATTGTGTTGCCAGGCTAACTGAGAGGACAAGTTTAAATTCCTGCCCTTATGAATGATGGAAAAGGAAAGATCTAAAGTATTATCGATCATTTGCCCTACTGCATTCTGATTTAAATTAAAGGGATTATTAAAAGCTTCATCCACTCCATTTACTAAAGGAAATGCTCCGTTATTTTTATAATTCTGATGTTTTGCATTTAATATAAAAGACCAATCGGCAGCAGGTAAAAACTTTAAAAAGTAGTTTCCTACAAATAGTTCATGACGGTCGAAATGAGTATTGTTAAATTGGTTCTTATAAAAGCCGTCGCTTTTATCGTATATACCGGATGCACCTAAAAATAATTTATTCTTAATGAGTGGCCATCGTATGGCTGCCGAATACCTTTGCTGGCCATAATTGCCAAAATTCACTTCAGCAAATCCTTCCGTATTATTGCCAGGTTGTTTTGTTATTATGTTGATCACTCCTCCCATTGCATTTCTGCCGTATAAAGTGCCTTGTGGGCCACGAAGAATTTCAATGCGTTCAATGTCTATTAGCTGACCAATGTATGTATCTAGCGTAAATTGATTTACTCCATCAATATAAGTAACTACTGCAGGATCGTAAGACGTAGTTGTTATTCCTCTTATAGATGTTACATTTCTTTCATCCCCGGAATTACCAGAAGAAAGATTAGGAACAATTGCGGTTAGGTCCTTAGCTTCCCATAGCCTTAGATCTTCCACCTGTTTTGCATTTAGAACAGTAAGGCTAGCGGCAGTGTTCTGTAAAAGGTCTTCCCTTTTTTCCGCGGTTACTGTAATGGCATCTAATTGTTTTAATGAGCTTTGCAAATGGAATACGAAATCGTTTTTACCATCTTTGGAAATTGTAATTTCCTTTACCTGAGTGGCAAAACCAATTGCAGATAATTCTATAACATATCTACCATTATATAAGCCTGAAATTGCAAAATGACCGGATGCATCTGATATCGAATTAATATTAGTATTCAATATGTGGATTGAAACCAAGGGTACGGGTTTCGAATTTTGATCTACTATTTCACCCTGTATAGTTTGAGCGTTGATATTTTTAAATAGAAATAATGAGAGCGAAACGAAGAATATTCTTTGAATCATTAATTTTTAATTTTTCATATCGAAATACTATCACGGATTAAACTGAATGGAAAAAATTCCACCCTGTAATTCTTCCATTGGCTTATAAATTATGTAAACGTGATGGAACTGTCCATCGTTCACATTCTGCATCGGAACATGAACTACTCCCATTGGCTGGCCCTTTTTAACTGCTGCCATAGTACCAGTGCCGAGAAGCTTACCATCAGGTGCATCCAACCTTACTTCAAATGCAAGTCCCTTTTTA